>CAZYJB010000018.1:0-12722 GCA_964647675.1 uncultured Verrucomicrobiota bacterium
TTCCCAGCCCAGCCGGATATTCCCCGCGGTGGCTTCGATGATGCCCATGCCGCGCGTGGGAACGACGGTGAAGGTCAACAAGCCTTTGTCCACCACCACCACATACACGCCCTCCTGCCGTCCGCCATGCAGCGTGAGCTTCCGGATGCTCCACGGAGTCGGCGCCCCCAGGTCACGGTGGGTCAGGGTCCATGTCTCCGTCCGGATCCCGCGTGCCGAACTGGTGAGCACCTGGCGGAAGGGCTCGGCGGCCGAGGCGGTCAGGAGTGGGGTCGCCATCACGAGGAGGTAAAGAGCGTTGCGCATGTCACCAGGCAGACGTCGGGCCGGATGAGGATCACCAACGGCTGGCCCTGCCAGCGTGCCGCGGGCAGCCGTTGCTTTTGAATCCCAAAGTCGTGCCGCCCCTCCCGCCCCTCCCAGCTCTCTCTGTGTTCTCGGTGCTCTCGCTGGTGAACCGAAGTTGAACTGACACCAACACTTCCTGATCAAGGACGGCCACCACAAGGGACCTAGAGAGCACAGAGAGAAACCCGGCAGCGGTCCGCCACCGGATTCGTCGTTGCGCACGGCGTGCAACTTGCGTAGAGGGACGGAGTCCCAACACAACTAATCGTTTATGAAAAGGCAGCTACTGAAGTCTGTCGTGCCCGCCGTCGTGCTCGTGCCGGCCGTGGTTTTCTCTCAAGCATTCGATATCACCACCTTCGACCCGGTTTCGGCGGGACCGTGGTCGCAGAACGCGCATACCACGCAGATGGTGCCCAAGGTTCCCAATGGCTCGATCACCCTCGACGGCAATCCTTCCGCGGTTGAGTACGGCAATTTCAGCTCGGTGACCGTCACACCCGGCGAGAACGCCTGGATTCTCGACTGGCCGGAGGACCGCACCTGGGACGGCCCGGAGGATTCGAGCTTTGAGTTCTGGCTTGCCCATGATGACGACGCCTTTTACGTGGGGGTGCGCACCAAGGACGACGTGGTCACCAGCGACGATCCGAACAGCGCCTTTTGGAAGGACGATTCGATCGAGATCGTGGTCGACGCCCTGTTCGATCGCTTCGACAACAACACCGACAATTCGAAGGACCCGGTTGGCGGCCATTGCTACATCAATTTCCAGGGCCGCTTCTCGGCCTGGGATGAAGCGTCGGGAACGATCGCGGGGGAGACGTGGGCGACGGGCGTGCCTTGGAAATACGGACCGAATGAGGACATCCACAGCGTGGGCAAGGCGGTGGCCGGTGGGTGGCAACTCGAAGTGCGGTTGCGCAAGCGCCTGTTCGAGGATGCCGCGGCCGGCAACAAGCTGCGCGACGGTTATCGCATGGGTTTCAACATCGGCCTCGACGACGACGACAAACAGGGGACCGGCACCGCCGGCAGCGGCGCCCGCACGCAAGACCTCGAGCTGCAATACTTCTGGGCCAATCGCTCGCGCCGCAAAGGATTGAACGCCGAGCTGCTGGCCTCGCTCTCCGACGAAGAGAAGCAGACCCGCAACTACCTCATTGCGCTCGAGGCCGGGATCGATTCCGGGGGCCGCCTGTCCCACGGCGGATCGGGCGAACTGATCTTCGGCCATGACACGAAGTCCACGGGCCAGATCCTCTTCCTGACCTCCGATGCCAACTGGATCAACGCGGATGCCACGCTCATCGCCTGGCTTCGCGCCAAGGGATACACCGTGACTGTCTTCCCCACGGGCGGCACCACCGCCGACGACCTGCGCGCCGCGGCGCAGGGGAAACAACTCGCCATCATCTCCGAGTCCATCGGCTCCACCTCGGTGCTGGATCCCGCCGGCTCGGGCACCGGCGTGTTCACCCTCAAAGACACCGACATCGCGGTGATTTCGATGGAGGCGTTCATGTACGACAACGCCGACTGGACGGTGCGAACCGAGGACGGCTCCAACAACTTCGTCGACTGGGGGAATTCGGGCCGGTCCGAGGTGGACGCCCTGGGTATCGGCGACGCGCGGAATTCGATCTACATCCGCAACACCACCCACCCCATCACCACCGGACTCAGTGCCGGCAAGCTCCAGGTTTATCGCGAGCTCTACAGCTTCAACTTCGCGATCCCGTCGGCCGATGCCGAGGTGCTCGCCAGCATCGAGCCCGACGGCCGGTTTCCGACGTTGCTAGTCTATGACAAGGGCGACCGGCTCGTGGACGGCAGCGTGGCGCCGAACAAGCGCATCGTCTTCTTCTACGGGCAGGCCGCCAATCCGACGGTCAACTACGCGCCCGACTGGGACATGCTGAACGAGAACGGGAAAATGCTGTTGGTCCGGACCATCGAATACGCGCTCGGCGGTGGCGCCAAGCCCTTGCTGTCAGTGGCGCGGTCGGGCGCCAGTGCCGTCATCACCTACTCAGGCGGCCAGTTGGAGAGCGCCGAATCGGTCACCGGACCCTGGCAGGCCGAGTCCGCGCCCAGCCCGGTCACGGTGCAGCCAGCTGGTTTGCGGAAGTTCTTCCGCGTGCGAGGGTAACGCTGATCGTTGGAGGTCGGGGCACGCTCCCTTGGTGGGCGTGCCCCGAGCGGCCATCGGACGGCTGGCCGGTAGATTGGTCCCGTTGATAGCAAGCGGCTTGCATGGGGGAGGGCAAGAATTGCGACCTTTTCGGCACAAAAGACGAAGTTTCCCGCGCGTTCCCGCCGTTAACTACGGTGGATGAGTCGATCTGGCACCGCTTGGGGTGTGGCGGGAAGGACGCGGCCCGCTCACCGTGTCCCCTGCCCCCCTGAACCGTCGCCTCCCGGTTCGGGTCGCTCTGCTCGTCGCCGCGCCTCTCCGGAGTCGCTGTCGCGGAGCGGGTGGGGCTGGCGGCATGTCGGCATCGCGCTGCTGGGTGTGGCGGCGTTCATCGCCGGCATGTTCGCGCAGGACCTCCGCTCCTCTCGACTGTCCAACCACCTCGACCGCGAGGTCCCGCCGGTGGAGGAGTTTCTCTCTTGGGATTCGTTCTCCGAGGTGGACCAGACCCGCGCCCTTTTGCGTGCGCTGTGCCTGCGTTCGATCGCCGAGATCCGAGTGCGTTACCTCGACCGTCGCGGGACCACTCCGATGGAGACCGCGGAACATCAACGTCGAGTGCAGGAGGGTTTGACCGCGGCGATCCGCGAGACGCGCGATCAGATCGCCGTGTTCGAAGGCAGCGCCGAGGAGTGGGTTCTCCATGGCGAACTGCTCCGGTTGCTTCAGCGCGGGGAACGTCACGCGGAATGGCTGGATGCTTTCATCGATCTGGTGCTTCGGAATCCGACTGATTCCCAGATCGAATCCATGGAACCGCGCGCCTGGGAACTGGCAAGGCGCCTGGGCCGCACGGAGGAACTCCAGCCGGTCTTGGCGTATTGGAATCACATGCCGTGGAACCACAGCCGGCTCGTCCTTCCCACGGGTGCTCCCGGCCGATTCACCAACTCGGGGATCTCCCCGGAGTCGCGATCCTCATCAGGTTCGGGTTCGAGCCCGACGGAGGATGCGATGACCATGCGCGCACTGGATGCCCTGATGATCCGCCCTTCAGGCTCGACGGGTCCCATCCCGCCCCGCCCGCAGCCATGACCGTCACCATGACTCCACCTCCGTCCTCGACACCCCCATCCCGCGCTCGCGCCCGCGCCCGCAGCGGGTGCCGCCTGGGGATGCCGGCACGCGGGTGGTGGTGGGTGGGCATGCTTCTCCTCCTCGGATTGGTGCTCTGGACGCGCGCTCAAGTGGCTGTGGTGCTCGTCGTGGGCGACAGCATGGTTCCGACCTTTCGTTCCGGGGACGTGTTGCTCGTGCACCGCGGTTCGTATCGGAACACCACCCCGCTGCCTGGCGACATCGTGGTCGCGCGTTACCGGTCTGAATGGATCGTGAAACGCGTGGTGGGCGTGCCCGGCGAAGCGGTGGAGGTCCTCGAGGGCGAAGTGCTCGTCGACGGCCGGCCCATGCCCGCGCCACACCCGGTGAATCCCGGCCGGCTTCGCGTCCGGCCCGGCGTTCTGGCGGCGGACCGGTATGCCTTGCTGGGCGACAACCGCGCGGCGTCGGAGGGCATTCTCTTTTACGCGGTGGTCCCACGCGACCGCATGATGGGCCGCGTGATGGGGGCGCTTCATCTGGGTGTGATGAAGGCGATGGTGGCGCGCTGATCCTGCCGGTGGGGAGACGCGTCCCGGACGAGGCGCCTTCTCGTTCACCACAGCCCTTCACCACACCGCGCGGCGCCACGGGGACGTAGCGCTCTACCTTTCCCGCCTCCGCCTGAACCATCGCCTCCGATCGCGCTTCTTAAGCAGGTCCAGCAGCACGGCGCCGAGGATCACCAATCCCAGCACCACCTTCTGCTGATAGCTTTCGACCCCGGTGAGGTTCATGCCGTTCTGGATCACGGCGATGATGAACGCGCCAATCAGGGTTCCCAGCACCCGGCCCTCGCCGCCGGCCAGCGATGTCCCGCCCACCACCACCGCGGCGATGGCGTAGAGTTCGTACATCACGCCATAGTTGGGTGCGCCGCTCTTGAGCTGCGACGCCTGCAGCACGCCACCCAATCCCGCCATCGCCCCGCAGAAGCCATACGCGAACAGCAGAACGGCCGGCAGGTTCACGCCGGACAAGCGCGCCGCCTCGGGATTGCCACCCACGGCATAGATGCGGCGGCCCAGCACCGTACGGCTCATCAAGGCATGAGTTGCGGCATACAACGCCAGCATCAGGACCACGGCATTGGGAAGGCCCAGCATCGCCGCACCACGTCCCAGGGTGGTGAAGGCGTCCGGCACCTCGTAGATCGAGCCACCGCGAGCAACGATGAACGCCAGCCCGCTCGCCACCTGCATCACAGCCAAGGTGGCGATGAACGGCGGTACGCGGCACCACGCCACCAGCGCCCCGGACGCCGCTCCCACCAGCAGGCACACCCCCACTGCAGCCGCCGAACAGGCCCACAACATACCGACCCCGGCCTCCACGCCGCCGGCCAGGTCGCGGATCAGCACCGTCACCAGCACCGCGCTCAGTGCAATCAGGCTGCCCACCGAGAGATCGATGCCGCCGGTGATGATGACCACCGTCATCCCCACCGCGAGGATGGCCACGACCGCGATCTGATTCGCCACGTTGAGCAGGTTGTCACGCGTCAGAAAGGTCGGCCACCGGTAGGCCCGCGGTGAAACCACCGGCGCGTCCCCCAGCGCGGGATAGCGCCGATCCAGATTGCCCAGCACCGGCCAGGCTGCCGTTTCGGTGGTGGCGGCTATGGCCGTCAGGCGGGTGCCCTCGCCCACCATCTTCTCCAACGCCAACCGCACGTCGCGCGGCTCCCCCGTGACCCGCGCGGCCACGCGGGCGCCCCGCGCGTTCAATTGCGCCGCCATCGCCTCGGCAAATGCCGGATCGTCGGGCCCGCTCCCGGCGACGATCAACACGGAGGGATTCGCCGCGCTCCCTTTCAGGATGGTCTCCGCCACCTGCTGCGCGGCCTCCGCGCCGGTGGGATGATGATCACGCAGGGTCACCACGGCGTAGTAGGCGCCCAAGACCAGCAGCACCCCGAGCATGCCGTAGTCGGCGGCCCACCGCGCGAAGGGCCGCGTGCGCACACGCGATCGAACCCCCGACGTTCGCGGGGGTCCTGACGGATCGTGGGTCGGCGGCGTGGATGGAGTCACGGTGGAACAGGCGCGCTGGATTCACCGGCGTGCGTCGCGAGCCGAAGCACGTCGGCCTGGGTCGCGCGGCCGACCTCGCGGATCTCGCCCGCAATCTGTCCGTCGCGCAGGACGAGGATGCGGTCGCTCAACCCGAGGATCTCGGGCAGATCGGACGAGATCATGATGACCACCTTGCCCGCGGCCGCGAGGTCGAGCATGAGCTGGTAGATCTCGTACTTGGCGCCCACGTCGACGCCGCGCGTGGGTTCGTCGAAGACAATGACCTCCGAATGAGCCTGCAGCCACTTCGCGAGGACGACCTTCTGTTGGTTGCCACCGGACAGATGACGCGCGAGCTGGTGGGGATGCGGAATGCGGATGTTGAGGCTGCGGACAAATCCCTCGAACGCCTCCTGTTCGCGGGCCTGGTTCAGCCAACCCCCACGCGAAAAGCGCGCGAGGTTGGGAAGGCCGAAGTTCTCCAACACGGAAAGTCCCAGCACCAATCCCTGCTGCTTACGATCCTCGGTCAACAGGCAGAGACCCTGACGGATGGCGTCGCGCGGCGAACGCAACCGCAGCGGTCGATCGTCGAGCGTCACTGTGCCAGCTTCCGCGCGATCCGCACCAAACAGCAGCCGGGCCGTCTCCGTGCGTCCCGCGCCGACCAACCCGGCCAGTCCCAGGATTTCACCACCGCGCGCGGTGAAGCTGACGCCACGCACTGCGCGGCCACGTCGCAGGCCGCAGACGCGCAAACGATCGCCTCCGGCTGTGTGACGCCGCGGCGGAAACTCCGAACTCAGCGGGCGTCCCACCATCGCCTTGATCAACTGAGCGCGGCCGAGGTCGGCCGTCGCGCACGTGAGGACATGCGCGCCATCACGCATCACCGTGATGCGTTCGCAAAGGACATAGACCTCCTCGAGCCGGTGGCTCACGTAGAGCACCGCGATCCCCTGCCCCGCCAGCCGTCGCACGAGCGCAAACAATCGTTCCACCTCGCGCCCCGACAAGGCCGCGGTCGGTTCGTCCATGACCAGCACCCGCGCGTCGTGCAAAAGCGCCTTGGCGATCTCCACCAGTTGCTGCTCCGCGACACTGAGATCCCGGCATGGGGTCTCGGGGTCGGCGTCGAGACCGAGCTGGGACAGCAGCTCGCGCGTGCGCTCTCGCTCGGTGCGCGAACGCACCCAACCCGCACGGTGCACCTCCTGACCGAGGAACAGGTTCTCGCGGATGGAGAGCGCGGGAACGAGGTGCAGTTCCTGGTGGATGACGGCGATGCCCAGGCGGTGGGCTTCGAGGGGGCGGCGCGGTCGGATCTCCCGGCCGTCGAGAAGCAGCGTGCCAGCATCGGCCTCCAACGCGCCTCCCAGGATCTTGATGAGCGTGCTCTTGCCCGCTCCGTTCTCGCCCATCAGTGCGTGCACCTCGCCCGCGAAAAGCGTGAGCTCTCCCCGGCTCAACGCGAGCACCCCGGGGAAGGCCTTGCGCAGGCCTTTCACCTCGAGTCGCGGCGGAACGGGCGCGGCCGGGGTCGAGGACATGGAGACGGACGACCGGTTGTGGCCTCAGCGTTTCAGCGAGGGATCGCGCTCGGCATCGGCTTTCCGATACAGCGCCGTGGGAATCAGGATCTCCGCCGGCACGTCGTCGCCCTCGAGGTACTTCCGGATCTGCTGCACGGCCGTGGTGCCGATGCGGTCCGGGAACTGCACGGGATCCGCGTACATCTGCCCGGCTTTGATGGCGGCCTTGCCCTCCGGCATGCCGTCGAACCCGATCACCTTCACCTGCGCCAGGCGCCCGGCCTTCTCGAGCGCCGCGACGGCCCCTAGTGCGCTGGGGTCGTTGATCGCGAAGATGCCGTTGAGATCCGGATGCGATTGGAGCAGATCCTCCGCCGCCTTGAACGACCGATCCTTGGTGGCGCCACCCGGCAGCTTGGCCACGACCTGGAGCGTGACCCCCTTCTCCCTCCGCTGACGCTCGAGTTCCTCCTCGAATCCGCGCGTGCGCAGGATGACGGATTCCACTTCGGGATGATCGAGAATGGCGACCTTGCCCTTGCCGCCGAGCGCTTCGATGACCGCCTGCGCGGCGAGGCGGCCTCCGCCCAGGTTGTCGGTGGCGATGTGCGAAACCACCTTCCCGCCGCCGAGCGAAGCGATGTCGACGGTGAACACCGGAATGCCAGCCTTGTTCGCCTCTGCGATGGTGGTGCCCACCGCCTTGGAATCGCAGGGCGAGAGCACAATCGCCGCGAAGCGCTGCACGATGAAGTCGGCCACCTGATTGCGCTGTTTCGCGGCGTCGAACTCACCCGACACCAGCACGACCTCCATGCCGTGCTTCGCCGCCTCGGTTTTCATCGCTTCGCCAAGGTCGCGAAAGAAGGGGTTCGTCAGGGTGAGCAGCGACACGCCGATGCGCGCTTTCTTGTCCGCGGCGGCGGCGCCCGGGACCCACGCGGTGCCGAGCAGGACGGCGAGTCCGAGGGTGAGAACCAAGCGGCGCCGCGGAACCGGGGAGTGCATGCCGGGAGTAAAGCGGAATCGCGCCCGGCTGGCGACAAGGACCTCGATCCCGGACCCCACCTTCGCCCTTCAACGGTTGAATCCCCGCACCGGCCATCCGAGGCTGCGTGCCACCATGCGCGCCACCCGCTCCCTTGCGGCCGCGGCGCCTGCCTGAACCTCAACCTCCCGCCCGACCGCCGCGGTCGTCGTCACCCCAAGGTGCCCGCCGAGCGCGTGCACCTGCCGGTCCTGCTATCCTCGGGCGCGCCCTCGCTGAGCGAGTTCGCCCTCCATGCTGAACCGAATCCTTGAGTCATCCCGGCCTCGCCCCGACTCCTTCCCCCTTTCCAGTTTGTCTTTCGGCCTCCTGCGCGGATCCTCGGCACCACACCTGGTCCCCATCGCCAAATCGTGGCTGGACCCATCCTCCCCCGCCCCCTTTTCCGCTTTTTCCAGCGCTCTCATCCCGCAGCCGCCGACCCATGTTCTACGCCCTGTTCATTATCATCTCGCACATTGCCGGCGCCCTCACCTCGATCCGCGCCATCATGGAGGTCCGCACTGCGCAGGGCGCCATCGCGTGGGCCATTTCACTGAACACGTTTCCCTACCTCGCCGTGCCGGCGTACTGGGTATTCGGACGAAGCCGCTTCGAGGGGTACCTTGTCTCACGCCGACTTGCGGACGAGCCCGCCCGCAGACTGTCCCGTGAATCGATCGAGACCCTGCGCCTGCGTGGCCTCCTCGTGCCGCGTGAGGGTGGCGAGGTCCTATGGGTGGAACGCCTCGCCAAACTGCCCGCCACGCGCGGCAACGACGCGGAACTCCTCGTCGACGGCGATGCCACCTTTGCCTCCATCCTCTCCGGCATCGCCCGCGCCACGAGCTACGTCCTCGTCGAGTTCTACATCCTGCGCGACGACAGCATCGGCCGCGACCTGAAGGCCGCGCTCATGGAGCGTGCGCGGGCCGGGATCCGAGTCCACCTGCTTTACGACGAGGTCGGCAGCAACGGCCTTCCAGCTTCCTACGTGAGCGAACTCACCGGGACAGGCGCCCAGGTTCTTCCGTTCAACTCCACGCAGGGTCCTTCGAACCGGTTCCAGATCAACTTCCGCAACCATCGCAAGATCGTGATCGTCGACGGCCGCGAGGCGTGGGTGGGCGGTCTCAACGTCGGCGATGAGTACCGCAGCCTCGATCCCAGGTTCGGTTGCTGGCGCGATACCCATGCCCGCTTCGCCGGGCCCGTCGTGCAAGGTGTGCAGGTCGCCTTCTATGAGGACTGGACCTGGTCGGCGCGCCAGGGGCTTTCCGGTCTCAACTGGAATCCGGAGCCCGCGCCCGGCGGCGCCTCGAAGTCGGTGCTGTGCCTGCCCACCGGGCCCGCGGACACCTTCGAGTCGTGCACGCTCTTCTTCGTTCAGGCGATCCACCTCGCGAAGAAGCGGCTGTGGATCGCGAGCCCCTACTTCGTGCCCGACGAACAGTTCATCACCGCGCTGCAACTCGCGGCGCTGCGGGGCGTCGAGGTGCGCATCCTCATCCCGGACCACACCGATAATTCCCTCGTGCAATTCTCCGGATGGTCCTACCTCGAGGAGCTGGAGAAGGCAGGCATCAAGACGTTCCGCTACACCAAGGGTTTCCTTCACCAGAAAGTGGTCGTGATCGACGATGAGTATTGCACGATCGGCACCGCCAATTTCGACAACCGTTCCTTTCGCCTCAATTTCGAGATCACCATGGCGGTGGCGGATCGCGAGTTCACCGCCCAGGTGGCGCGCATGTTGGAGACGGACTTCGCACATTCGCGCGCCGTGGGCGCCCAGGAGTTGTCGTCGCGCAGCTTCTGGTTTCGGTTCGCGGTTCGGGCCTCGCGCCTCACCGCACCGATCCAATAGTTCCAATGCTGGATGCTGGTTTTTCGATGAACACCCCGGCGGCGACCGCGGCTAAGGTCCGGGTGCCATGAACACATCCCCAGTTCCTGACGCGGGCGGATCCCCGGGGCGCGCGCCCTTCCTGCTTCGCGCCCGCGACGGGTGCCTCCTCGCCCTCGTGGCGGTGTCGGTCGTCGCCACCGTTCTCGTGGGTCCCATCCGGCTTCCGCAGGCCTATTATCTGTTCGCCGACCGCCGCGCGATGCTCGGCATTCCGAACTTCTGCGACGTCACCACCAACGTGCCGTTTCTGTTCATCGGTCTCGCCGGACTGGCCTGGGCCTTCGGCGCACGTGCCCGTGCTCTGGCGTCGCGTCCGGCCTGGCTGGCGATGTTCGCCGGCATCGCCTCGGTCGGATTCGGCTCCGCGTACTTCCACTGGAACCCCGGTGACGCGACGATCGTCTGGGATCGAAGTTCCCTGGCCGTGGGATTCATGGGCTTCTTCGTCGCCATCCTGAGCGAGTATGTCAGCCCGCGACTTGGCCGAATCGTCCTGCTGCCGGCGCTGTTCCTCGCGGTGGCCAGCGTGTTCTACTGGCGCGCCTTCGACGACCTGCGTCCCTACGTATGGATTCAATTCACGCCCATGCTGCTGATTCCCGTCGTGCTGGCGCTCTACCGTCCGCGATTCTCGCACACTTGGATCCTCGTGGCTGTGCTTGCCGTTTACGCGGTGGCCAAGGTCGCCGAGATCGGCGATGTGCGGATCTTCGAGTGGACCGGCCGGCGTTTCAGCGGCCATTCCCTGAAGCACCTGTTGGGAGGGCTCGCCTGCCTTGGACTCCTCATCCACGTCCGGGTTCGCCGCCTGCTCGCAGCACCGGCGATCACTGGTAGTGCGGAGGCTTCGGATTCGTGGCTGCGATCCGCTCGCGCTCCGCGCTCTCCACAGACTCCGTGAGTCGCCGCACCTGCGCAGCCAGCTTGGTGAGCGTGCGCGACTGCTCCACAACCACCTCGTTGAGTGCCTCGTGAAGGCGCTCGAGATGCGCGACGTGCGCCTCGAGCCGCATCAGCCGCTCTTCCGCGGGATGACCGGAGTCCATGACGCGCGCAGCCTGTGACCCGCGGCGTCTTTCGGCAACGCAATGGGTGAAATGCCCACGGCGCAGGCATCGCGAGCCCTTGCTCCCGTTCTCATCCAACGCTTTCCTGGAAGGTCGGCGCGCGCCGCGCCTGGGTGGCGCGTTCGAAGGCCGCGGCGATTCCCAGCAGCAATGGCTCCTGCCAGGCGGAGGCGAAGAACGAGAGTCCCGCCGGCAGCCCGCGCACCATGCCCGCCGGGACCGTGATGTGCGGGTAGCCCGCCACTGCCGGAAACGACGAACAGCTCGCGATGGAACCGCCGCCATCGTCGCCGTGCACGAGATCCGTCTTCCACGCGGGTCCACCCGTCGGCGCCACCAGCGCCTGCACGTCGTGCCGTCTCAGTGCCGCATCGATCCCCTCGTCGCGGGCCAACCGGCGCGCCGTCGCGAGCGCGCGGAGATACTTCGGATCGGTTAACGGACCCTTCTCCGCCGCCGTCTCCAGATGTTCCTGTCCGAAGTACGGCATCACGCGGCCCGCATGACGAACGTTGAACGCGATGACGTCCTCAAGCGAATGCACCGGACTCTCCGGGCCCAGTCGGCCGAGATACGCATCCAGGTCCGCCTTCAGTTCCCACATCAGCACGTTGAATTCTGCCTCGCCCATCTCGCCGCCGCGCGGCAGTTCCACCGGATCCACCAGGATCGCGCCCTCGGATCGCAGCACCTCCAGCCCCGGACCGATCACACGATCGCGTGCAAAGCCGTGCGCGTTGCGTACGACCCCCAACCGGACCCCGCGCAGACTGCCCTGGGCCACCGCCGCGGGATAGCCGGCTGCGGGCCGGCCATGCGCCGAGGCCACCCTCAGATCCGCCATGCCTTCCAGCAGGAGCGCCACATCCAGCACCGTGCGCGCCATCGGGCCGGCGGTGTCCTGGGAATGCGCGATGGGAATGATGCCCGAGCCGTCGATGAGCCCGAGCGTGGGTTTCAATCCCACGATGCCATTCACCGAGGAGGGACTGACGATCGAGCCATCGGTCTCGGTGCCGACCGCTGCGGCGCACAGGTTCGCGGCCACCGCCACGGCTGATCCCGAGCTTGATCCCGAGGTGTTGCGATCGAGGGCATACGGGTGGCGCGTCAGGCCGCCGCGCGAACTCCAGCCGCTGGTCGAGCGCGGCGACCGAATGTTCGCCCATTCGCTCAGGTTGGTCTTTCCGATCAGGACCGCGCCGGCGCGACGCAACGCCGCCGCCACGCCCGCATCGTGCGCGGCCCGCACTCCGTCCAGCGCCAGGGAACCCGCCGTGGTGGCCATGCGGTCGGCCGTGTCGATGTTGTCCTTGAGCAGCACGGGAATGCCGTGCAACGGACCTCTCGGGCCCTTCTCGCGCCGCTCTCGATCCAGATCGCGAGCGATGGCCAGCGCATCCGGGTTCCACTCCACCACGCTGCGCAGGGTCGGACCGTCCACGTCGATGCGCTCCGCTCGCTCGCGGTACTGGCGCACCAGCTTCACGGCGGTCCATCGCCTTTCGGCAAGTCCCTGGCTCAAGGCG
>CAZYJB010000018.1:12732-14323 GCA_964647675.1 uncultured Verrucomicrobiota bacterium
CGTCCAGGGTCGCCTCGGGATCAGCCACATGATCCGGACCTCCGCTTCGGCGCGCCTTCGGTGTGGCAGCCAGACCGGTTGCCAGCCAGGAGAGGGCACACGACGTGGCGAGAAACCGGCGGCGGCTGGTGTGCATGCGGAAATAAGGTCCGCGCCGTCCCGAAGGGTCAATACCGAGCCACGAGCGGCGAACGCTTCAACGCGCGCAGCTCCTGCATCCGTCGCAGCATGTCCACCCGCGTCGCGTCGTCGAGTTCCGGCGGTGCGACCCTCACCGACAGACTGGCGATCTCCTGTTCGATCCACTGGTTGCGCAGGCGCAGCACCACGTCGTTGAGCTGTTGTTCGGCATTGGGGATCACCCGTGAGTCCGCCATCGCCGCCGAAGCCAGCGCCCTTCGGCCCGGATCCTCGAGTTCCCCGAGCAGGGCCGCGGGGCTGTGCCAGGTGCCGTCCTGCTGGGCCTGGAGGCGACGTTGCACCAGGTCACGCACGCCCGAGTGCCGCAGCCAGGCTGGATCGAGATGCAGTGCGACCCACCCCGCAAAGTCGTCCTCGAGGAACAGCAGCTTCAGCAGCCAGGACTCGAGCTCGGTGGGTGGTTCCTCGGGCAGCGCGGCGGAGTCCCCACCCTCCGACCCGCCGTCCGGTTCGGAGTACACCTCGATATGCCGCGCCGCGGCCTGGGACCGCGCGGCGCCCGCCAGTCGCTTGCGGTACTCGGTACGCACCGCTTCGGCCGACAACGCGGCACGCCCGGCCTCCGCGAGGGCCATTGCCGTGCGCTGCGCATAGCGGTCCATGAGCACGTCGTTGCCTGCCTTGCCCAGTGCCTCGGCCATGGACGACAGAACCGCGAGCCGCCCGCGATCGGTGGCGACGTCGTTCTGCCGGCAGAGGAACTCGAGGTAGAACTCGAAGAAGTCGCGCGCAGACGACGCCAGCTGCCGGAAGGCCTCGGGTCCGTTGGCCTTGATGTAACTGTCGGGATCATGCGGCGCGGGCAGCGTGACGACCCGGATGGCCAGCCCGCTGGCGAGCAGGTCGTCGAGCACCCGCGCGGCAGCCTTCTGGCCTGCGTTGTCGGAGTCGAAGCACAGCACCACCTCCTGCGCGTAGCGCCGCAGGATGCGCAGATGCTCGCCGGTGAGCGCGGTTCCCTGCGGCGCCACCACGTTCTTCACTCCCGAGCTGAAGCACGCGATGAGATCCAGTTGTCCCTCACAAATGATCACCGACCCGGCGTCGAGGATGGGACGCTTCGACTTGTCGAGGCCGTAGAGGACGCGGCTTTTGATGAAGATGGGCGTCTCGGGCGAGTTGACGTACTTCGCCACCTTCTCGTCGCCCTGCAGGATGCGGCCGCTGAACCCGATGACCCGCGCCTGCTCGTCGCAGATGGGGAACATGAGGCGTCCGCGGAACCGGTCGTAGTGTCCGCGCCCGGGCTGCCCGCCCTCCCGCGCGACCACGAGGCCCGCCTGCTCCATGAGCCGCAGGTCCCAGCCCTTCGACTTCGCCCAATTGACCGTGTCATCCCAAGCGTCGGGAGCATACCCGAGCCGGAACTGCTGCACCGCCTCCTCCGTCA
>CAZYJB010000019.1:0-14165 GCA_964647675.1 uncultured Verrucomicrobiota bacterium
CAATTTGGTGTCCATCTGCCAGTGCTGATTGCGATTGAGTCGGAACGTCGAGACCTCCCGTGGACTGGAAGGTTCCTGGAGGTCCCACACTCGGAGACGGCCATCGAGGTCCCAGGAAAGCAGGTGCCGGCTGTCAGGCCCCCAACCCATGACCTCTGCCGGTATCCGGCACGCCATCCGATGTTCCCGCGTATCCCAAATCATCGTCGATTCATCGTCCTGAGACATGCGGTAGGTGCGCGATTCGAGGAGAGCAATCCACCGCCCGTCAGGGCTGAAAGTCGCCCCGATTCCGTTGCCGATGAGCAGTCTATGACCCAGCGTGTCATGGACCGGCTCTGGCTTGGGCGGAAGGAGCGTGCGCCGAACGGTGCCGTCGAGACTACTGGTGAAGAGCACTTTCCCATTTTGGGATAGTGCCATTCCCGTGAGCGGCGCCGCATGGCCGGGCGGAACCAGCATCGCGAGGGGCGGGTTGGTGGCTGGCCCCGGTGTCAGAACCCGAACCAGGCCGCCGATCGCCGAACCTGCGATGACTTCCCCGCCCTCGTTGCAAGCCAGCAATGCCCCCTCTCCGAAGTAACCGTGGCCAAGCGTGGTCGTCTGACCGGATTGGATGTCGATCCTGTGAAGCGCACCATACCGCGAATTGCGCACCAACGCGCTGCCACCCTGCACAAACAGGGTCGTCGGACTGAGATAGCCGAAGGGCTGCAATCGCTGCGCGTTCGTCGACGATAGATCCCATTCGGAGATCTCCGATCGATTGTTGGAGAACCGCAATCGACCCGAAGGCATCCAGTGCATTCCCCTGGCGTCCATCTTCAATCGACCCAGCCGCTGACCGTTGCTCACCTGATACGCGTCGAGCACGACGTCGTCGTTCGTGACCCCGGGCCGGCAGGCCACCGCCAGATGGGTTCCGTCGGGCGACAGCGCCAATCGCGTCACACGCCCTTCGCCCAGGCTCGTTCCGGCGGCCTGTCCGGGACGGAACAATCGCACGCCCTCGCGGGTCCCAGCCACCACCAGCGTCGCATCGGGATGAATGGCCACCGCGGCCGAGGCCTCCGACGCGCGGACGTTCCAGCGGTCGCGCACTTTTCCCTCGGGATCGAGCAGGACCACGTGGTTCGAACTGATCACCGCCACAGATCCCTCGCGGGACGCGTGCGCGATGCCGTAGAGCGCCTCGCCGGCGTCGTACCATGCGGGCTGGAACACGGCGGTGGCCGCGCGCCGCATGAGGCTCCATTCGATGCCGCGGAAATCCTCGGCCCCGGGCGCCGGCACCGCGGCCGCCATGGCACGCTCGAAGAGCACGGCGTTCGATTCACGCAGGCCGCGCTGCGCGAGATTCATGTCCGCCACATAGTTGAAGACCCGGCGCAGGCGTTCGGTGCGCAGGTTCACCTGCCGCTGCCACACGCCGAGCACCAATCCCCCCAACGCCACCAGACCGAGCACGACGATCGAGGTCAGCGCCGGCCGCCGCGCGACCCAGCGCAGGGCCACCTCCACCGCGCCCGCGGGCCTGGCCGTCACCGGCTCACCGTTTAACCAGCGTTGCAGTTCCTCGGCCAGCTCGCCGGCGCTCGCGTAGCGGGCGCCCGGTTTCTTCTCCAGGCAACGCAGGCAGACACTCTCGAGATCCTCCCGCGCCGGACCGGGAAGCCGCATCAGATCCACCGCCTGGGGCACACTGCCGCCGCCCCGCGCCGCGGCGCGGAACGGTCCGGCCGGATGATCGTTCAGGATCTTGTGCACGGTCGCGCCGATCGACGGCGCCTCGAAGGGCAGCCGGCCCGAGAGCATGAGGTACAGGATCACTCCCAGGCTCCAGACATCCCCCGCCATGGTCGGATCGTCACGATCCATGCCGGCGTGCTCGGGCGGCATGAAGGCGGGCGTTCCAATCACCGCCCCTTCCCCGACGGTGACTGTCGAATCGTGCGTCAGCCACCGCGCCAGGCCGAAATCGCCCACGGCCGGCTGTCCCGCCACGTCCACCAGGATGTTGCCCGGCTTGAGATCGCGGTGAATGACGCCGCGCTGGTGCGCGAAATGCACGGCGCGCACGATGCTCAACAGCAGTTCCACGCGTGAACGGACCGTCGGACAGAATCCCGGTTCGAGCAGCTTCTCGGAAAGCGGCCGGCCCTCGACCAGCCGCATCACGAGAAAGAGCGATCCGTCGCGCTCCCCCACCTCCGACACCGTGATGATGTGTGGATGGTCGAGGTGGGACGCCAGTTGAGCCTCGCGCATGAACAGCGCGCGCTGCCGGCCGGAGGCGTCGCGCCCGGCCTTCATGAACTTGATCGCGACGTCCTTCCGCAGGCTGCGCTTGTGGGCGCGATGGACCACGCCCATGGCGCCCTCGCCGATCCGCTCGCGGATCACGTAGTCGCCGATCTCCGCCGGGACCTGGAACCCCAGGCCCCGCGCCTGCAATGGGGTCGAGGCGATGTCGGAAGGAACCTCGGAGGACCCGCCATGCGCGAGTGCCTCGCGCAGGAGACAGGGTGCGCAGGCGTTGCCTTCCAGAAGCGGGCCGCCGCAGCGTGGGCACCGCGACTGCGAGGTGGGAAAACGTTCGGTCATGATGGCCGGCCCGCCGCCAAGCTGCCGTCACGACGCGGATTCCAGGCGGGGCAGGCCCAAGAATTACTCGCTGGCATAGGCTCGCAGCAAGGCCTGCATCTCCGCTTCCACGTCGTCCTCGGGTCCCAGGTGCCGGCGCGTCTCCGCACGCAATTGCCGGAACAGTTCCACCCGCAACCGGCGGATGTTCTGGTACAGGACGTCCTCGGTCACCTCGAGTCGCCTCGCTGCCTCGCGCAGCGTCTCCTTCGGCGGATCCGAGCCCAAATAGGGAAGCAGGATGGGAATCTGCGATTCGATGCGCCGACCGGCAAAATGCTCCTTCGTGCGGCGCACCGCGTTGCCCACCAGGATCTCGGCAAACCCGCGGTCGAAAACCGAGTCCGCCACCGGATCGAGCGTCGGCTCGGGCATGCCATCGACCCACTCGACATGCACGATACCCCGCCCCCGCCGCCGCCACTGGCTCGCCACAAAGTGCCGGATCGCGGCGGCCAGGTAGTTTCGGAAACGTCCCTTGTTGCGATCCACGCGCTTCAGCGAGTCCTGGTGGATGAACTGCGCGAGAAACTCGTTCGCCACTTCGTGGGGATCGCCCGGCACGTTGGTGAAGCACCGCAGATACCGCTCGATCGCCGGCAGGTAGGTGCGGCACAGGTTTTCCAATGCGCGCGCCGCGTCCACGCTGGCCGAGCCCTGGATGGCCGCAATTTCCGTCCAGTGCGTCGCCGGGAACGCACCACCGGAGGGGAAGTCGTGACCCTCGCCAGGGCCACCGGTATCCGCCAAAGGCATCGCGCCATCAAACCAAGGTCGTCCGCGTGCGGCAAGGAGCCGGGGGCGAAACGTCGATGATGGCCCTCGGAAATTCGATTCCACCAAACGCAAGAATTGGAATTCACTGGGGACGGAAAGGGTCGCTATGCTCACGCTCTCACTGCTCCTCGGCTTCGGCTGCCTCATTGGGATCGTCGTGCTGGCACGGCGGGTGAGCCATCTGGAGACCCGACTCTCCCACGAAACCGCAACGCGCGTCGTGCTCGAGCGTCGCCTGGCCTCCCAGCCGGCGCCCCCGGCCGGGGAACCCGCGGCCCGGCGTGAACCCCGCGACAGCCCCCTCTCCCAGCCGGTCGCGACTCCCACCTCCGCGCTGCGCGCTGCACCCATCCCCGTCCCCGCGGCCGTCCCACCGCCCCTTCCTCCGACACGGTCCACCCCCCCCGCACCGCAGCCCACCCTCCTCCCGCCGGTGTCCGCGCCGGTACCGGCAGAAGCGGCGTTCGATTGGGAACGTTTCATGGGCGCGCGGCTGTTCGCCTGGCTCGGCGGTCTCGCGCTGTTCCTTGGAGTCGCCTACTTCGTGAAGTACTCCTTCGAACGCGGGCTGATTCCGCCCGATGTGCGGGTCCTGCTCGGTCTCATTCTGGGCGGTGGGCTCGTGGCGGCCGGACTGCGCCTGCGCAATCCGGTGCTCGCGGTGACGGCGCAGACCCTGGCTGCCACGGGGGTGGTCATCCTCTATGGCTCCCTCTATTCGGGACACGCGCTGTACCATCTTTGGTGGTTGCCCGACGCGGTCACCCTGGCGGCCATGAGCGTCGTCACGGCGGGATCAATTCTGCTCGCCCGCCAACTCAAGGCGCAGGTGATCGCGCTGCTCGGGCTGGTCGGCGGATTCCTCACGCCCCTGTTGTTCTCCACCGGGCGTGATCCAGGGTGGCCCTTCTTTCTTTACGTCGCGCTCCTGGACGTCGGCCTCCTTGTGATCGTTCTGCGCCAGGGGTGGAACTACCAGGCGACGCTGGCGTCGATCGGCACGTTGCTTTTGGAAGGCGCGTGGCTGGCGCGCCATTTCACCGCGGACAGGACGGGCATGGTCGTGGGATTGTTCGCGCTCTTCCTCACGCTTTTCTCAGCGGCCTGCCTGCAGGCGGCGCGCCGGGGTGCGGCCTCGGACGGACTCTGTGGCGGCGTGGCGATCCAGATCCTGGGCGCCCTCAGCGTGGTGTTCTGGCTGCAGCAGGGAAGCGTCGGACAGGACCAGCCATGGGCCGTCTTCGGTCTGCTGGCCCTGGCGGAGGGTGCCGCCATCGCGTTGGTGCTTTCGTCACCGACGTGGAGTCGTGGATTCCTCGTCACTGGCCTGCTCGTCTTCGCGGCCCTCACCGCCTGGCAGTTGAACCACGCGCATCACGTGGCCCTGGGCTGGGTGCTCGGTGGTTCTCTCGGATTCGCCGCCGTGAACACCGTCGGCCCGCTCCTTTTCCGCGGGCGAGCGGGCGCTCCGCAGATGATGCGTGCCGCCCAATTCTTCCCCGCGCTGGGTGTCATTTCGGTGGCCGTCTCGCTTCTGCGTCTTGGCGACACCCCCTTCGCCCTCTGGCCCACGCTGCTCGTGCTCGATGTCTCAGCCATCCTCCTCGCGGCCCGGATCGGCGGAGCCCTCGGCGCGCTCTTCACACTGATCGCTTCGGCGGTGCTTCTCGGACTTGGCATCGGCCTCGGGGCTTCGAGGCCGGAACCTATGGACACGCCGTGGCTGGGGATGATCGCACTCGTCTCGGTGGCGTTCGTCATCGGAGGCAGCTGGCTGCGCCGGCGGCAATCCACCACACCGGATCACGCAGCGGCGTCCGGCCTCGCCGGGATCGAGGACGCGGCGGCCGCCCAAATTCCGATCATCGCCTCGATCATGCCGTTCCTGTTGCTCGCACAAGCAGCCGGACTGGTGTCGCTGCCTCAACCCGGCCTGCTCCTGCTCGTGGCCGCCGGCATGACCCTGCTCATGCTCGGCGTCGCCGCGTGGCTGAAGGAGGAATGGCTGACGCTCGGTGCCCTCCTGGGAAATGCCCTCGTGGGCCATGTCTGGTGGTGGCACAGCGGTCACCTCGCCACGGCACCGTCCCTGGTCGTGCTCTGGAACGCCGCCACCGCCCTGACCATCGCAGGGTTTCCCTTCGTGGTGGCCCACCGGATGCCCGCGTTGCGATGGCCCTGGATCGCCGCCGCACTCGCCGCGATTCCGTCCTTTCACCTGACCTACCGGATGACCCTCGCCTTCTGGCCCAATCCCGTCATGGGCCTGGTGCCCCTTGCCTACGCCCTGGTACCGGCCGGCGCCTTCCTGCTGGTCTGGCACAAATGCAACCCACCGCCGACCATCGCTGTGCGCGCCTCGGATCCCGTGCTTTCGCGGCTGGCGTGGCTGGGCGGAGCCGCGTTGTTCCTGATCACCGTGGCGTTGCCCGTGCAGTTCGAGCGCCAGTGGCTGACGATCGGTCTCGCGCTGGAAGGTGCGGCTCTGGTGGCGCTGTACGGCCGCGTTCCACACGCGGGTCTCCGCCTCACCGGCATCGGCCTTCTCACCGTGGCGGCGATCCGGCTCCTGGCCGGCCCCATCGTGGGCCCGGCCGTGAATCGCGGACCGTGGGGGATTCTGAATACCTGGCTCTCCACCTACGGTGTGACGATCGCGGCCACGTTTCTTGCCCTGCGCTGGTTGTCGGTGCCCGGGAACCGACCCGGGCTGCCCGCTGCACGACCGTGGCTGGGCTCCCTCGGAATCGCGCTGTGCTTCGTGCTCCTCAACCTCGAGATCGCCGCCTGCTTCACGCCGGTCGGCGAGGTCGTGCGACTGGAGTTCACCGGGCACTTCGCGCGGGACATGACCTACACCGTGGCCTGGTCGCTCTTCGCCCTCACGCTGCTGATCCTCGGCATTCGCGGTGCCTGGACCGCGGTGCGCTGGGCGGGACTCGCGCTGCTCGCCGTCAGCACGCTCAAGCTTTTCCTGCAGGACCTCGCGCGCCTTGATCAACTTTACCGCGTGGGTGCGCTCGTCGGTGTGGCCGTCATCGCCATCACGGCCTCAATCCTCTACCAGAAGTTCATCGGACGCGAACGCGACCCCGCGACCGGCCGAACACCGCCCTGAGCCCCTCCGCTCAGATGTAGTACATCTTGTCCTTGTCGCTGCCGTCCTCGACCAACTGCTGCACGGTGATGGCGTCGAACGCTTCGTCCACCGACGCCTGGATGCGACGCCACGCGGCGCGGAGCTCGGGTGGACAGTGCGGATCATGGATGGCCGGCGTGTCGAACCCCTGGCCGTGCACGCAGCGGATCAGATCCCCCATCGTGATCTCCGATGCTGGACGCGCCAGTTGATAGCCGCCCTCCTTGCCGCGGTGGCTGCGCACGATGTTCTGTGCCTTGAGCTCGAGCAGAATCTGCACGAGGTAGTTCGCAGGAATCCCCTGCTCCGCCGCGAGGGTCTCCACTGGTGTTGGCGACCCGTTCCCTTCCCGGCGCGCCAGCCCCAGCACCGCGCGCGCCGCATAGTCGCTTTTCACCGAGAGTTTCACCGGCGCACGCTAGACCGCGATCGAGGTCGGTCACAAGGGCGCCGTCACCCCTGCACCACCGGGCGCTTTTCCGAAGGTCACCACTCCGCTCACGCCGTTCCGCGTCGCCGCGCTGCCGCCTGCTGCAGACGCAGCCGCGCCATCGCCACACCCGCCAGCAACACCAGCCCTCCGATGACCTGCACCGCAGTCAGGCCTTCCCCCAGCAACCACCAACCCGCCGCCGCCGCCACCACCGTCTGCAGCAGGAGCGTGAGGGACGCCACGCCCGTTGCGACATGCGCGAAGCCGTAGGTGATCAGGCCCTGACCCGCCACCTGCGCCGTGAGCCCGAGGCCCACCAACACCATCCAGCCGCGTGCGCTCTCAGGCCATATCTTCTCCCGCAGCAGGGCGGCATAGACCCACAGCGCCCCGGTACTTACCACCGACGACCAGAACAACAGCCGGCTCGGGCCGAGATCGCGTCCGAGCCGCGCCACGCTCAACTGATAGCCGCCGTAGAACAGCGCGGTCACCAGCGCGAGAAGGTCGCCGCGCCATTGGCTCGTGCCGCCCGCGAAACTGGCGCCGGTCAGAAACCAGGCGCCGCCCAGCGAAATCCCGGCCGCGATCCAGAACCAGCGATCCGGACGTTCCGAGAAGACCACCCACGCTCCCAGTGCCACCACGACCGGCGCCAGATTGGCCAGGAGACAGGCATTCGCGATCGAGGTGCCCTGGATCGCGATGTGCCACGTGCCCAGGTCGAGGGCGAACAACACGCCGGCTGCCAGCAACCAGGCGCGGACCTTTCGCGCGTCGACCATCCCGGCAGCCGGACCCCGGCCCACGCGCCGCTCCCGTGCGGCCAGCGCCGCCAGAATCGGGAGCGACAAGGCCAGGCGCCAGAATGCCGTCGCCACTGGTCCCACCTCGGACCACCGCACCCAAAGCGGTGCCAGGCCGATGCAGGTCGCGCCCGCGACCAGGGCAAGAAACCCGCGCCACTCCGTCCCGTGGTGCGCGTTCATCGCGACGCCAGTTTCCGCAGGACCTCGTCGACGCTCACGCCTTGGACCTCCACCACCTTGCGCCGCGAAGACGCGCCCCGCAGCAACTGCACCGCGCCACGCCGGCAACCCAGCGTCTCCGCCACCAACCGGCACACCGCTTCGTTCGCGGCGGAATCCACCGGCGGCGCGGTCACCCACACCTTCAACTCCGTTCCTTCGCCCTCACCCACGGCGTCCCGACTGGCGCGCGGCTGCACCTTGAGCTGCAGGCGGACGCCAGTAGCGCTGGGCTGGAGAAAGGCAGGGGCACCCATGGATTAAGGGCCCCCTGATGCGCTCGAACCCGGGCCAGCTCAAGCGTATTCCCGTCGCGGCATTCCCGTCCCCCTTTTCGCGAGCTGCGAGCAGGGGCTCGCGACCCCCTCAATGCCGTTCAACCCTGTGGCCACGGCGACTTACCTGCACGATGGACACCGGCACCATTCCCACGGCGAGCGGGTGGAGGAACACGTCATCGAGGTGTCCGCGACATCCCCCAAACCAACCGCTCCAACTGGCGCCGGTACTTGCCCGGGTCCAGCGATGGCCCGATCAACACCGCCACCGTATCGGGCCTGGGCAGCGCCGGATACTCGTCGATCAGGAAGTTGCCGTACACGAGCTGGAACACATGCACGTGGTCCGGCGGCTCCGCGGTGAACCGGACAAAGCCCTTCGCCCGCACCACCTCGCGGCGATCGAGTTCGCGCAGGAACGCCTCAAACGCGGAGCGTCCCACCGCGGTGGGGATGCGAAAGGTGAGGCTGCGGTATCCCAGGTGAAGGTGGCCCGCCGCCGCGTCGCCTGCGCCCTTCCCTTCGCCCCCATCCGCGCGTGAGATCGTCACCTCGTTGACCACGGGTTTCGCCGCCAGCAACTCCTGCAGAGACGGCTGCTGCGCGGGCAGACGGCGCAGCGCGGCCGACGGATTGAGCGAGACACATGTTTCCGTCAGACGTGCCACCCCCGCCTCCGACGCCACGTCGGTCTTGGAAAGCAGGATCCAGTCGGCGAATCGCATCTGGTCACGAAGCAGCGGCCAGAGGGCGGCATCGCCCTCCGACTGCTCAAAGGCCCGCGCATCAAGCACCGCCACCACCGCCTGAAGCTGAAACAGCTCGAGGACCTCGGGGTCCGTGAGCAGGTCGAGCGTCGCCACGGGATCCGCCAGCCCCGAAGGTTCCACCACCACCAGGTCGCACCCGCGCTGGCGCACCAGTTTGGTGGCCGCCGACGCCAGGGCGGTGTCCGACGCGCAACACAAACACCCACCCTCCACCTCCTCGACCGGCAGATCCGGTTTGCTCACCAGCAGGGTGTCGATGCTCACCGGACCGAACTCGTTCATCACCACACCCAACCGTCGTCGGGTCATGGGAAAATCAGAAAACCACCGTCGGATCACCGTGGTCTTGCCGGCCCCCAGAAAACCCACCAGCAGGATCAAGGGCACACGTTCGGAAGGCTGCGTCATTTCGAGTTCAGGAAACCACGAGGTCCCCGAAGGCCTCGGCGTGCGTGAGCGTGTCCTGCGCGACCGTTTCTTGGCCAGACTCATGGATTCTTCCGTTCACGAAAACACCAACACCTGACCGGCCGCGTCCGCCATGTCGAGACGCGTTCATCGTGCCCGTCGAGCTCCTGGGGCGTGCGCCCTTCGGGACCCTCCCCCGAGATGTCCCAGATCGTCACCGCGCTTCCCCCCGCGGTGGCGAGATAGCGCGAAGAGGCGTCCCAGGCAACCTGCGTCACCTTGGCCGCATAGCCGGTCATCTGCGACGGCGGCGTTCCCGAAGGCGCACCCACACGCCAGAACACCACGCTGCTCTCCTGCGTGCCCGCCGCCAGATGCCGGCCATCCGGAGACCATGCCACTCCCAGGACCCAGCCACGACCCGCCTCCAGGTCGCCGCCTGCGGTACCGTCCATTCCCAGCCACAGGCGCACGCGACCTTCTTCGCCCGCCGTGGCCAGCCGGGATTCGCCCGAAGCCCAGGCCGCGTTCCCCAGCCCCACGGCGTGCGCCGTCGGTTACGCCAGGCAGGAACGGAATCCCGCCACCAACGACGCGCGATCCAGGTTGCGCCCGATGAACACCAACTGATTGGCGCGCGACTCCCCGGGCTTCCAGGGGCGGTCCGCGCGCGCATCGAACAGCATGTGCACCCCCTGGAACACCACCCGGTTGGGGGATCCTTTCACGTCGAGGATGCCCTTCATGCGGAAGATGTCGGCACCGCGCTCCCGCAGCAGGCCGGCCATCCAGTCGTTCAGCTTCCGCGGATACAGCGCGCCCGGAATCTGGATGCCCACCGAGGACACGCTCTCGTCATGGGTATGACCCTCGGCATGGCTCTGCGATCGCCTTGGTTCCACCACCACACCATCCCGCAGCAGCCGAAGCTGGAATTCCTCCGGCCCATGCTCCGTGAACACGCCATAGTCACCCTTCGCGCCGATCTCCAAAGGAAACCGGGTCTGCCCCTGCTCCGCGAGATGGAGGCGTTTGACGCTCCGCCCGGGCCGCACCACGCCGCCCGGTGAGACCGGCTCTTCAACCGACGAAAAGGCCAGCACGGCGGTACGGCGCACCGCCACCCAGGCCGGTTCGCTCGCGTCTGCCAGCGGCATCATCATCCAGCCGGAAGCTCTCCCGCATGTCCTCGTCCACCAGGAAGGTCTGCGCCACCGGCCCGGGATCCGCGAGCCCGGTGGTCTCGATCAACACGTAGTCGAAGCGATCACGGCGCCGCATGAGGTTGCCGAGAATGCGGATGAGATCCCCGCGCACGGTGCAGCAGATGCATCCGTTGTTCATCTCGAAGATCTCCTCGTCCGCGTTGAGCACGAGTTCGTAGTCGATGCCGATCTCGCCGAACTCGTTCTCGATGACCGCAATCCTGCGGCCGTGTTGTTCGGTGAGAAGACGGTTGAGCAGCGTGGTCTTTCCGGCCCCGAGGAAGCCGGTGAGCACGGTGACGGGAATGGGTTCAGGTCGGGTCGAGGTCATGAGCATCTGCCATTTCTCAAGGGACGTTGAAAACTGCCCGAATCCGAGGCGGCGAGGGTTTGGTCACGGCAACTCGGCCTTCCAAAAGCTGGCGTCAACCAGCCCCTCCTCCCGCGGGATTTCCAGGAACCATCGCTGGTGACTCGCCGTTCCATGGCCGGCCACCTGCCAGTGCATGAGATCCCGCGATCGAAGCACCCGGCACCGGACGCCGGGGACGCTTTCCACTTCCAGAACCCACCGGCCATCGGGCTGGATCCGCGGGCCGAACAGGCGAGGCGGAGGCGGTGCGATCACTTCGAAGGTAAACTCCACCACCGCGCTCTCCACCACCGTGGAGTTGGAGCGAAGCTGGCCGGACGCGACGAATCCCACGCGGTAACGGCCTGCGGCGCCAAAGGCCCAGTTCACATGCCGGTGCGCGCCCACTGCCGGGAAGCTCAGCACATCGCGGTCGGACTGGATCCCGTCCGCGGTGTTCATGTGCACGATCGGCGCGCCGAAGGCGCCGACGCTGTAAACAGCGAAGCGACCGGGCCCGTCCACGCTGTGCAATCGAAGCCGCACGGTATCGGCCGAGAAAACCCCCGACCCGATGCGCGAGGTGCCCACGCCCAGATACAACACGCCTTCGGCCTCCACTTCAGGAAGCACCCAGACCGCTTCCCCGGCCTGCCCAAGAAAGGTGGTGAAGCGGGCATCCGCCGGGATTTCACGACGCGCCTGCCACGCCACCGGAAACACGATCTGATCGGCCGGAATCGCGCCGGTGTCGAAATCGTAGGCCCCCAACTCCCAGCCCTGCGCGCTGTATCTGATCTGCACATGCACATGCGCCGCCGCCGACCACGCGACGATCCAGACCAGGGCAAACAGCAACCCTCCCCGCGCCGCTCGCGCGCGACACGGCAGGGTCGTTGGGATCGTCCTGGATTCAGTCTTCACAATCGGCTCGAGGCGGGTCCCGATCGTCACACGGCGACCGATCGGAACCCGCCGATTGTCCCACTCGGGAATCCCTAGTTCGCCGCCGCCGTTTGCGGGACCAGCCTGTAGAACTGGCGGTCCGCTGTGACGGGGAGCGTGACGTCACGCGTCGGCCTGGTCTGCGTATGCGATTCCTCGGCCGCCGGAATCTCGGCCGCCGACCACGGTCCGTCCGCATTGGTTGCGGATTCCAAACTCCATCCATCCAGGACCAGCGGCACGGTCAACGTCACGGTCCGCGCAATGGACAGCTCCGGCGTGCCTGGCACGCGGAAGTCGAAGGAGAACCGTCCGGACGCCGGCATGGGCGTGCGTCCGCCTTCGGTGTTCACGTCGACCAACCGGAACTCGGCCGAGTAGGTTCCCGGCGCCGCCGCGGCCTCCACCCAGAAGACGGGAAGGAACTCGAAGTTGAAGTCGTCCCCCTCTCCGATGACCTGGCGGTCGCCGGGGTTGGCGAGGATCGCGGCCCCCTGCGCGCTGGCGATCCCCAGTCCTGCGGACTTGGAAACCAGCTCGAGCGCGATGACGGCACCCGGCATGAGGTTGGTCCGCGTGCCCGCGCTCGAGCGGAACATGGCCAGTTCACTGCTGCCCTCACCAAACTGCGAGAGGCTGTGCACCGAGCGCAGGCGGAAGTCACTGTAGTGCTCCACGTGCCTTCGGCTGATGAGCTTTCCCGCCCAGACCGCGTTGGTGTCGCGCACCAGGGCGACGCCGGGCAGTTCGGTGTAGACCTCCGGAATGCGGTTGCCGGCGCTGGTATGATTGACCACCGGCGACGCCGCGTCGCCGGTCAGGGTGTAGGCGCCGATACCGTGGTAATGATTGTTGGCGAATTCCCCGTACGGATACGGGTGCGCGTACAATAGCGTCAGCCGGCCGTAGTTGGGGTTGGGCTTCCCGACATAAGTTCCCGAGGCGAGGATCTCACGTCCGTCGATGCCAACGTAGAGATTCACCATCTGCGCACGGGCGTCTCCGGTGAGAACCCACGCCGCCGTCACCGCGGCGAGGGTACGAATCAGGTTCAAGGTCTTCATCATGATTGGTTCAAGGTTCGTTTGGGTGGAGTTGCAGGGTTCGAAAGGAGAGCCCGCCGGAATCGCTGCCAGGCGGACGGGGAGGCGCTTTCAGGTGCGGCGCTCCATCCGGGACGTGGGCGTTTCCGCGCGGTCACCGGATGCCTCCGCGGCCTCAGCCGCCGGCTCGATCTGACGCCAGGGCAGGAAGGGATCCTCAAATGTGGACCAATGGTGCGGCCCGAGCGCCATCTCCTCCGGTGTCAGCAGGCAGGCATCAAGTCGCGCGCGCAGGGCCTCCTCCTCCATGGCGATCCCAATGACGACCAGTTCCTGCCGGCGGTCGCCCCAAGGTTCCTCCCAGAGCTTGGTGATCTCGCGGCCCTGCGCGTCGTCGTCCGGCCATTGGTTCTCCGCCACCGCCGCCCACCAGAAGCCCGCGGCCTCGGTGCGGCACGCGGCACCGGCGATGGACAGCGAGCCCGCCCATTCCATGCGCGTCGCCAGCCAGAAGAAGCCTTTGCTGCGCAGCACGCCCGGCCACTCGCGGCACAGGCACTCCATGAAGCGCTTTGGATGGAACGGCCTGCGCGCGCGATAAACGAAGCTGTGGATGCCGTACTCCTCGGTTTCGGGCGTGTGCTCGCCGCGCAGTTCCTTCAGCCAGCCCGGCGCCTCCTGTGCGGCCTCGAAGTTGAAGCGCCGCGTGTTGAGCACTTCCTTCAACGGCACCCGCGCCTCGCGGGCCGGCACCAGCTTCGCGCGCGGATTCAGCGCTTTCAGCACCCCTTCCAAATGTCGCAGCTCGTCGGCTGTGATGAGGTCGGTCTTGTTGATCACCAGGACGTCGGCGAATTCCACCTGGTCGACCAGGAGGTCCACCACGCCCCGGTCATCGCTCTCGTCGCGCGCCTGCTTGCGGTCCGCCAGGGAATCAGGTGAGCCCAGGTCGCGCAGGAACTGGCCGGCGTCCACCACCGTCACCAAGGTGTCCAGCCGCGCGAGATCGGAGAGGCTCCGCCCCTGGTCGTCGGCGAAGGTGAAGGTCTCAGCCACCGGCAGCGGCTCGGAGATGCCGGTGCTCTCGATGACCAGATAGTCGAAACACCCCTCCTGCGCGAGCGAGGCAACTTCTTTGAGGAGG
>CAZYJB010000020.1:0-13102 GCA_964647675.1 uncultured Verrucomicrobiota bacterium
CGTCCGGGCGGCGGGATCGCGCGACGCCGCCGCCACCGACTGGGCGAGTCGCGTGAGGTGATCGCGCACCTGGGGATCGAGCCGCGCCAGGTCCTTCGGCACGGGAATGGGGAGCACCCCGCGCGAGCGCCGGTCGATCATCCAGACCGCGAAGACCACAGCAACGATCAGGACCACGCTCGCGAGCAGGAGCCGCCGAACGAGCGCGGGCACCCGGGCCGGTTTGCCGGGCAGAGGCCTGCCTCGGGAACTTGGAGCTTCGGGCCGGTTCACAGAGCCGGGAGATCAGAAGGAACGAATGCGCCGGTCGAAAAGCAAAATGGTTCGCGCGAGCGCGAACCATTCTTGCGACGAACCCGGAATCTCGGCGGCGCGGGCCGCGCGCGTCAGGTCTATTGGCGCGTCGGATTCTGCACCTTCACCGACGAACGATCCTGCAGCCAGTCGACGTCGCGGTTGTTGGGCGAGGGCTGGCCGAGCGGCAGCAACTGTCCGAACTTCAAAATGGGCGTGGTGCGCGCATCCACCCACTTGCGAATCTCCGAGTGGCCATCGGCGAACGAGAGGCCGCCAGCGCGGTTGTGGTAGCTGGCGGGATAATCGACGATCAGGTAGCCCGCCGGGCGCGCGGGGTCATAGGACGTCATGTCCACCGCGAACCAGCCGTCGTTGATCGAGTCCTCGCGCTCGTCGATCGTCACCCAGGTCTTGGCCGGGCTGGCGATATCGGTCTGGCGCAAGTACTGGCGATAGCCACCCGTATAAGGACGGTTCTCGCTGCCCGCCGAGCCGTTAAAGCGCGTGCCAACATAGGCGTTCATCGAGACCGACCGGACCCGCGGCGCACCCTGGCGTCCGCGACCCTTGCTCTTGTCGGCCGGGCATTTGTAGATGCCGTACGCGCCGGAATACTTCCCGATCTGCGAGTTCAACAGAATCTGGGTGTTGGTGTTATCATTGCGATACACCGAGTTGTCGAGCCAGCCCACCGCCCAGGTGCGGTTGGTGTTGGCGAAGTTCTGGGCATCACCGCCGTCGAGATTGCCGGCCAGTTTGTCCTCGTTGTCGCCCGAGTAGAGCGTCCAGGCGAGCATGAGCTGCTTGCCGTTGGCCAGGCACAGGATGCCCTGCGCCTTGGTTTTCGCCTTCGCCAGGGCCGGCAGAAGCATGCTGGCCAGAATCGCGATGATCGCGATCACGACGAGGAGTTCGATCAGGGTGAAGCCCTTCCTCCGGGGCTCGGCGGGATATTGGCGAATACGATGCATGGCGGTAGTGGGGTTGAACCGTGGGTCACGGAAAGGTTGCGACTTGGTAAGGCGGTTGAGCAAGTGCGTTGTTCGAGGCACAGGCACCTCACATCGCCAAGCAAAAGGTGGCCGGTTGTTTCAAAGACAACGTGAGTCGCCGGGAAACCCGACCAAATGGCCACGCTCAGGAAACGCCAGATCGCGCTCCTGCCCATGGTTCGCCCCCAGGCTGGAGGCCGACGTGCCCACGGCGCAATGCTCGGACCGAGCGCAACAGAGGGACAATCGTCGGCGCGACTCCGCCCCGGATGGGAAGAAATGCCTACCCCCGCCGCAGTCTCCCGTCCGCGCACGGTCTTCGGAGACCGGGAGCCTTCCGAGTCCCGTGAGCGTGTTCTCCACAGGGGCGCCAGCTGCGCCCATCGAATTCTCGCCTGAGCACCCGAGAATCGCTCGCCTTCCGGAGAACTTGCGATGAGGTCTATTGTCTATTTATTATCAGATATTAACTCATCAAATTGAAGGTGTTGCACCCGGAAGCTCTATCCCTCCGATACCGCTTGTTCCCGAGGCCTGTCCTCAGGGGCATACGGAGCATCCGGGCACGCTGCGTCCCTGGGGATAGGCCTTGGAGAAAGTTCTGTTTCGTTGACTGCGTGCGGTGAGGCTATTCCGATCGTGAGCTGGCGTTCGTGGGCGAGTAGTTGAAATACCACGCGAGTCGCCAGAGATCTTGTAACTTTTGCTGCTGCACATGTCCGTCGGCGAAGGCGAGATTGATCGATCCAGGGATTGTCTGACCATCTGCCCAATGGTCCGGAAGCTGACGCGGGCGCCTTCCGTGTCTTGGGACCTGAAACGCGCTCAGGCCGGAGTTGGGCTGATCCTGGAGCGAGGAATCCCTGTCCTTCCAGGTTGGCGGTTTTCCTGACTGAGACGACCAAGTAGGGACAGGAGTGTCCGACCACCTCGGGCTGTCGCCCATGGAGGGCGTGAGTGACGGCTGGATGATTCTGTTCTCCGACAGGTATGGCGCATCCCGGGGATAGGGCAGGTAATGCACGAGCTTCGAGAACGCACGCTCGCTGCGAAACATGTGGAGATTCAATCCGTAGCTCCCGATGCGGAAGGGCTCGACGGTAGAGGTTGCAATTGAGGAGTCCTGGTAGAGGTCGGGAAATGCGTCGAAATTCCTAATCACCCATGCCTGATCGACGAGTCCGTATCCGTCGGGCGATCCACGAGAATTCCGGCGTGGCGCACTCGGACAAACCCAAGGCAGGCCAGGCAGTCCGAATCGCATGGCAAACCACTCCGCGACCCCGGGATTGTCGAGTCTTCCACTGCTGTCTTGGTCGAGCGCCACTCTATGGTCGAGGGCGTTTTGCCTCAGGTTGCTACCGCATACGACAGAACGCGCTGTTTGTTTGGCTGCCGCGAGAGATGGGAGCAACAGCGAACAAAGGATTCCGACGACGGCAATAACAACGAGTAGTTCGATCAGCGTGAAAGCCGAACTCGGTTTTGGACAGGGCCTTGGCACGAAGGAATTGAATTAATAGCTTTCATAATCTACCCGAATGGTGACTGCCTTAGTCAAGCGGGAAGACTTCGAGTTCTGCACGTGGATGGGCTGCTCCATAGTCGGGCGTCTTGGGTGATGAGACGGACGGCGGCCCCGGCAGGCCGATTGCCGAAGTCGAAGGCAGAGAGGGGCAGGGCACGAGAACAGGATGCCGGAATCGCACCATTCGGATCGGGACTCCAACCTGGCTGCTGCCTTTCCTTAGGGCGAATGGCCGCCTTCATCTTGTTAATCTTGTTCATCTGTCCTCAGGACGACCCCAGCACACTTCGGCCTTGAGGACAGGCCTCGGAGAGCGCTCCGGTGACTTACATATTGTTGACTCCTAAACAATTGATTCTCAGATCGTCTCCCGTGACCACGGATTCGACTTCGTCAGCTACGGTGAAGTATCAGGCGCTCATCCAATTGCTGCGCACCGCCTAGGATCTTTGGAACGCCAGCCGGGTCTTCTTCACGCCCTGAGACCTTTCCCCAGCCAATTCAACGTCCTTAACGTGCTGTGCGGGCACCCCCATGGTCTCTCCCAGTCGGATCTCAGCCGGGTCCTGATCATGCATCGCTCCAACGCGACGGGCCTGATCGACCACCTCGGGCGCCGCGAATTGGTCCAACGCAACGCCCGCGACACCGACCGCCGAGCGTACCGGCTTTTCCTCACGCCCGCCGGTCTCGCTCCCATTCACCGTATCCTCCCAGTCGACCACCGCGCCTCGGAGGCAGTCTGGGGCGCCGCTTCCCAGAGGCCTGTCCACAGGGGCAAACCGTTTGCCTGTTGGAGGTTCCTGGGCCCCAGGGAAGTCACCGAGGCCTGTCCTCACCAGCACTGGCCGCCGCCGGAAGCCGCCTCCCGCGATGGCGCGAGCAATTCAGTGATCAGCCAGTGCTTCCCCAACGGGACGAGAGGGCGCGTCACCGAGGCCTGTCCACAGGAGCGGACGGAGCAGAAGAGCGCGCTTCGTCCCGATGGCAGACGGCCCACTCCGAGGCCTGTCCACAGGGGCGGGGGCTGACGGCCCACCTCGTTCCCGCGGACAGGCCGCGGAGAGATATTCCGACACACAATAACTGTTGACCTACCAACAGTTGATTACGTATCACATGCACATGAGCATGGATTCGCCTTCGGCGGCGGCGGTGAAGTATCAGGCGCTGATCCAACTGCTGCGCACCGCCGAGGACCTGTGGAACGCCAGCCGGGCCTTCTTTGCGCCGTGGGACCTCTCCCCCAGTCAGTTCAATGTCCTCAACGTCCTTTACGGGCATCCCGATGGGCTCTCCCAATCGGACCTCAGCCGGGTCCTGATCATGCACCGCTCCAATGTGACCGGCCTGATCGATCGCTTGGAACGCCGTGAACTGGTCCAGCGCACCGCGCACGACACCGATCGCCGCGCCTACCGATTGTTCCTCACACCCGCCGGTCTGGAACTTATCCAGCGCATCCTCCCCGTTTACCACCGCGCCTCCGAGGCGGTCTGGGCGGATCTGGATGCCCAGGAGGCTGGTACGCTCCTGGTTCAACTTCAGTCCTTGGCCGGCAATGCACTCGCCGTGGCGCATCTCAATGCCGCCGCGATCTCCACCCGAGCTCCGCGTCCATCATCTCAAACCTCCGACTCGGCTCCTGATTCCCGGGCCTCAGCCCTGCTTGAACACCCTTCGATGAGCGGCTTCGTGAGTGCCCCCCCGGTTCGCCGCCCACGCCGCCCGGGACGCCCAGCGCGTTCCCCGGCACCACCACCGCCGCCTTCCGCCGATGCTCCGCCCTCCGAGCCTCCTCCCCCACGACCGGAGGATACATTGCGGACTTCCGATCTGTGAAACTGCGCAGTCTCCCGGCAACGAGCGACGACGACCGGCCGACAAGCGATCCATCCCAACGAGCCCGCCCGAATCCGCCGCACTTTTCCGATCCTCGCGGTGATGCCAGCCGACCTGCATGTCCCTCGATCTCCATAGGACCTCGCGACCGTTGCGTCGCAGCGCTTCCTTCCTGCTGTCGACGGTCGCGGTGCTCGGATTCCACGTCGCGTGGTTCCCGGGTGCGGCCTGGGTGATGACCCTGTTCGCGTCGTGCCTGATCCTCCTGACGGGCTTGCCATCCCTTGCCCTCCGCTTCGGCCTTGGCCTCGCCATCGGGCTGGGAATCTATGGCCCGAAGCTCAGCTTCTTCTGGAGCCTCTTCGGGCCGAGCGCCGTGGTGCTCTGGCTCATCCTCGCGTACTGGCCGGCGATTTTTCTCGCGGTCGGCGGGGAACTTCGCGGACTTCTCAGCCCACGCCTTCTCGTGGTGGCGCTTCCGGTGCTCTGGACCGGGCTCGAGTACTTCCGCAGTGAACTCTATTTTCTGAAGTTTTCCTGGATCAGTCCGGGACACGCTTTCTCGACGGACGATTTCGGGCCCGTGCTTCGCATTGTCGGCGTGTACGGGACGGGGCTGATGGTCTTCGTCACCGCGGCCTCTCTGACCCTCCTGCAGGGCAAATCACGCTGGATTGCCGCGGGCCTCCCGGTATTGGTCGGCGTGCTGCCGTTTCTGGGGCGGCCGGACGCCAGTCCCACCCGAAACCTTCGGGTCGCCGGCGCCCAGGTGGAAAGCGTTCTGCCCGAGGCCATCCCCGGCATTCTCGAGCAACTCTCGGCGCGCCATCCGGAAGCCGAGCTGGTGGTCTTGCCGGAGTACACCCTCGAAGGCCCTCCGACGCCGGAGATCCGCGAGTGGTGCAAGAGACGCGGGCGCCACCTGATCGTGGGTGGGCGGGATCGTCTGTCCGGTGGTGGTTTCCGTAACACGGCCTGGGTGGTGGATCCGCGAGGCGAGACGGTTGGTTCGCAGGTGAAGAGCGTACCCATCCAGTTCTTCGACGACGGCGAGGCCGCCACGTCACAGACTTGTTGGCAATCGCCCTGGGGCACCCTGGGCATCGCGATCTGCTACGATCTGAGCTATTCGCGGGTCATGGATCGGCTCGCGCGCCAGGGGGCGCAGGCCTTTGTCATCCCGACCATGGACTCCGAGGCCTGGGGCGAGAATCAGCACCGGCTGCATGCGCGGATTCCGCCGATGCGGGCTGCCGAATACGGTGTCCCGATCATCCGCAGTGCCAGTTGCGGCGTTTCGCAACTGGTCGACGCGCGCGGACAGATCACCGCCAGCGCACCCTATTCCTCGGAGGTTGAGTACTTCTCCGGCTCGATCGAAATAGGACCGCCAGCACGCCTTCCGATCGACCGCGCGCTCGCCCCGTTGTGCAGCGCGATCAGTGCGCCCCTGGTTGGCTGGGCGGCGATCCGCTCGTCGCGCCGCCGGTCGCCCGCCGTCCCGTCTCCCGTTCTCCCCGCATGAAGTCCCTCCTCCACTGGTTCGCGCGGATCTTCTTCCGCCTGCGCGGCTACAATACGGAAGCGCTGTCCACGCCCGGGCCCGTGCTCCTGCTGCCCAACCATGTCTCCTGGCTGGACTGGCTCTTTCTCGGCGTGTTCCTCGACGACGACTGGAAGTTCGTGACCTCCCGCGAGACGGCGCAGACGAGCTGGCTGCACCGCCGCATCATGATCAACCGGCGCACCTTTCCCATCGAGGTCACCTCGCCCTACGCCGTGAAACGCATGGCGGAGTTCCTGGAAAAGGGCGGCCGCCTGGTGCTGTTCCCCGAGGGTCGTCTCTCCCACACCGGCACGTTGATGAAGCTCTTCGACGGCACCGGATTTCTCATCTTCAAGACGCGCGCCCGCGTCATCACCGCCTACTTGCGCGGAGCCCTGCGCGTGCCGTTCTCACCGCACCCCGGATGGCGCCGGCTGTTCACGCCGGTATCGGTCCACTTCAGCGATGCCCTCGTCGCGCCGCATCCCACTCACCTCAGCACCACCGAGGCGCGCGGGTTTCTGACCGCATGGTTGCGTGCGCAACTCGTGCGACAGCAGTTCGAAGTCGAGATGAAGCACGGTCCGCGGAACCTGCTCGAAGCCATCGTCGAGACGGGGCGCGACCTCCCGTCTTTCAAGGTGCTGCAGGACGCCACCGGCCAGAAGCTGACTTTCCGACGCCTGCTGGTGGGTGCGGAACTGCTCGCGAGCCGTTGGACCAGCCTTCTCGATCCCGGGTCGCGTCATGTCGGCGTGCTGCTGCCGAACGTCAACGCCACCGCCGCGACGGTGCTCAGCCTGTGGGCGGCGGGTCGCGTTCCCGCCATGCTCAACTTCTCCACCGGCTCGGCGGTGATGCTTCAGTGCTGCCAGTTGGCCGGCATCCGCGACGTGATCACCTCGCGGCTGTTCCTGCAGAAGGCCAAGATCGACCCCGCACCCCTCACTGCCGCCGGGCTTCGCATCCACTATCTCGACGACGTGCGCGAGACGATCACTTCCGGCGACCGACTCCTCGCCCTCTTGCGGTCGTACGGCACGCGGCACGCGGCCCTTCTCAAAGCGTCGCCCGCCACCGACACCGCCGTCATTCTGTTCACCAGCGGCTCCGAAGGCATTCCGAAGGGGCGTCGAACTCTCGCACCAGAACCTGCTGGCCAACCTGCGGCAGATGCTGGCCACGCTGGATCTCACCGATCGCGACCGCTTCTTCAACGCGCTGCCGCTGTTTCACAGCTTCGGGTTGATGGCCGGTCTCATTGCGCCGCTCGTGCGCGGGATCCACTGCTTCCTTTACCCGTCCCCGCTGCACTACCGCATCGTGCCGACGCTGGTGTACGACGTGAACTGCACGGTGATGTTCGGCACGCCCACCTTCCTCAACGGTTACGCGCGCAAGGCGCATCCGTACGATTTTCGGTCCGTGCGACTCCTCATCGCGGGCGCCGAGAAGCTGCAACAGGCCACCTTCGATCTGTACGCGCGCAAGTTCGGGCTGCGCATTCTCGAAGGGTACGGCGCGACCGAGTGCAGTCCGGTGGTGTGCCTCAACTCGGCCCTCGAACCGCGGTTCGGCTCGGTGGGACGATTCATGCCGGGCATGGAGTGGCGCCTCGAGAAGCTCGACGGCGTGCCCGAAGGCGGACGTCTCTTCGTCCGCGGTCCGAATGTCATGCGCGGCTACCTGAATCCCGAGGCCAACGCGAAGTTCCAGGCGCTCGGCGGATGGTACGACACCGGAGACATCGTGGATGTCGATGCCGACGGCTACGCGCACATTCTCGGGCGCCTCAAGCGGTTCGCGAAGATCAGTGGTGAGATGGTCAGCCTGACCGCGGTCGAGGACGCGCTGGCAGGGGCGTTTCCCCAGTATGGACTGCGGTGCCAGGTGGCGGTCGTGGCCGTACCCGACGAGGACAAGGGCGAGAAGCTCATTGCGGCGACGAATGAGGCGAAGTTGACCTCCGAGGAACTGCGGGCCGCCATCAAGGCCAAGGGTCTCAGCAATCTCTGCGTGCCGCGCGAGATCCGGGTCGTGCGCGAAATCCCCAAGCTGGGCACGGGCAAGGTCAACCACCGCGAACTGGCGGTGCTGCTGCAAAACTGAGGCTCGGCGGCGCCACCGGGACGAGGCGTCTCTGCCAAGCCGCCTCATGGGCCTCAACGGGGCCGATGGAGAAAGCCCAAGGGAAAGCCTTGGGTTGGGTGGGCATGATACCGGTCGGCATCCCGGAAGGACACCGAGTCGTGAGTCGGAGCTCACGACCCAACAGAAGGGGCCAGCCCGGGCGCGAAGCACTTCAGATTCCAGTCGGGTTCCTGCGCCTCACAACCCGACCGCGATCAGGGCGCTGCGCAGTGGGCTCAAGATGACGGCCGGGAAGCAGCCGATGGCGACCACCAGGAGCGCGGCCGCCACCACCACCATTGACTCGATCCCTGAACCGGGAGCCGCGCGCTCGGGCATGACGGCGTCCTCGACGAACACTTTCTTGAGCAGGATGAGGTAATAGTAAAACGACACGCAGGTGGTCGCGACGCCGAGGCCCACCAGCCATAACAGCCCAAGCGAGCCCACCGATCCGTCCAGCGCGATGAGAAACAGGTAGAGCTTTCCAAAAAAGCCGGCGAGAGGCGGGATGCCGGCCAGCGAAAGCACGAATACGCCAAGGCACAGCGCCAGTCTTGGCGAACGACGCATGAGTCCCGAGAAATGGTCGAGATCGGATCCACCGGTTTCCGACTCGACCAGCGCCACCACGCCGAAGGCGCCGAGCGTCGTGATCGCGTAGGTCGCGGCATAGAAGGTGACGGAGGGCAGTCCCTCGGGCCCGCCGGCGGCCACGGCGACCAGAGTGTAGCCCGCGTGGGCCACGGCGGAGTAGGCGAGCAGGCGCCGGACGTTGGTCTGCAAAAGCGCGGCGAGGTTTCCCCAGACCATCGACACGGCAGCCAGCGTGGCCAGCACCGGCGACCAACCCGGCGCGAAGGCGCCCCAGGCGCTGGAACCAATAGCCGGGCCGAACGCCGTTTCGGCGAGCTTCGCGAGAATGAAAAACGACGCGACCTTCGAGCCGGCCGCGATGAATCCCGCGACCGGCGTCGGGGCAGCCTGATACGCATCGGGCGCCCAGAAGTGGAAGGGCGCCGCGGCCACCTTGAATCCCAGGCCGGTGAAGACCATCACGAGACCAACGAGGAGAATCGGCGACACGCCGTCCTCCGAAATCTCGCGGGCCATTTTCGCGAACTCGATCGCGCCGGTGGCGCCATAGATGAAGCTGAGTCCGAACAGCAGGATGGCGCCCGCCATGCCGCCAAACAGGAAGTACTTCAGCGCGGCCTCGGTGCCCGCGGAAGAACGTTTGTCGAACCCGGTCAGGATATAGAGCGTCAGGCTCGCCAGCTCGAGCGCGAGAAACATCATCAGGATGTTCTCCGCGCTCACGATCAGCAGCATGCCCACCGTTCCCAGCAGCACGGTGGCGACGTACTCGCCGATGTGCGGTGTGAATCGGATCCCGCGCGAAAGCACCAGTGTCGCGGCGGTCAGCGCAAGAAGGACCATCTTGACCCCGCGCGAGAGCACGTCGCTCACGAGCATCCCCAGCGGCATCGCGCCGTCCGGCACCACGGTGAGCAGTCCGGCGATCGCCGCGAGGCAACCGGCAAAGCCGAGTCCCACCGCCCAGCGCGTGCGACGCGCGAGATCGTCCGAGGCGCGAAATCCGAGATCGACGCTGAGCACCACCAGGGCGGTCAGCACGACCAGGATTTCGGCGCCGGCGAGGCGTGCGAGCTCGAGGTAGTTCATGGCCACCCCAGGGTTTGACGCAGAGTCGCGAAGCCCGGCGAGCCGAGGCCGGAATCGATCCAGGTCATCAGCACGCGCGGATAAAGCCCGACCCAGAGACTCACGCCGAGGAGCAGCAGCGCGCCGGCCTTCTCGGCGAGCGTGATGGGCGACAACGCAGAGTCGGGTTGCGTGACCGGCACCGACTCGTCGGGCAGGAACCCGCGTTGCACGACGCGCAGGGTGAAGGCGACGGACAGCACCACCCCAACGCCAGCCGCGAGCGCCGCCGCAGGAAAGGCTGTCCAGGCGCCCAAGAGGACCTGGAGTTCGGCGACGAACCCGCTGAACCCGGGCAACCCCATCGACGCCGCGCTGGCGAGGACGAACACCACGGCCGCGAAAGGCATCAACCGCGCCAGCCGCAGGCCCTCCAGCAGGCTGAGGTCCCGCGTGTGGGTGCGCTCATAGACCATGCGCCCCACCACGCCGAACAGCAGTCCCGCGATCACGCCGTGCGAGAACATCTGCAGCACGGCGCCCGCGACGCCGCGCGGATTCGCCGCCGCCAGGCCGAGCAGCACGAACCCCATGTGGCTGACGCTGGAGTAGCCGATCACGAACTTGAAGTCGGTCTGCACCAGGGCCACGAGCGCGGCATAGACGATGCCGGTGACGGCCAGGAAGGCGATCGCCCCACCCCACTGTTTCGCGCCCAGCGGCATCAACGCCATGGCCACGCGCAGCGCCCCGTAGGCGCCGAGTTTCATCACCACGCCGGCCAGCAGCATCGACGCCGCGGTCGGGGCCGCCACGTGGCCCGTCGGGGCCCAGGTGTGGAACGGCCACAGCCCGGCGAGGATCGCAAAGCCGACGAACACCAACGGGAAGGCCCAGGCCTGGAAACCCGCCGGCAACGGGGCCGCGGACAGTCGCACCATGTCGAAGGTACCGCCGCCCGACACCACCACCATGGCCAGCAGTCCCACCAGCACCATGGCGCTGCCCACGAAGGAGTAGATCGCGAGTTTCATCGCGCCATACTCGCGGCGCGTCGATCCCCAGATCGCGATGAGAAAATACTTCGGCACGATCGCGAGTTCGTAGAAGGCGAAGAACTGGAAGAGATCGAAGCTCAGGAACACGCCATACACGCCGGCGATCAGGGTCAGGTAGAGCGCGAAGAACTCGTTCGAGCGATGCTCGATGTTCCACGAGAACAACACGCCCGCCACGGCGGCAATGCCGGTCAGGAGCACCATCACCACGCTCACGCCGTCGGCGGCGAGGTGGAAATCGATCCCCAGCGACGGCACCCACGGCACGCGCCACAACGTCACGAGGTGGCTCTCGAAACCGAAACCGATCGCGCCCGCCACCGCCGAAACGAGCCCCGCCACCGAAACCACCAAGGCCACCCAGCGCGCGCCCGCGGGGCGGCGCCCGCCCAGCGACGCGACGATCAGCGCGCCCAGCAGCGAGATCCAAATGGTGTGCGCGAGCCCCATGGTTCAGTGGCCTCCCGTCCAGCCCAGCGAAAACGCGTGGGTCAGCCGCAGCACGAGATCCGGATACACCCCGAGCACCAGCATTCCGGCGACCGCTGCGCCCGTCCAGAAGCGCTCCCGGCCATCCAGATCCGGGAAGCCCACCCAGTTGGGCGCGAGTTCGCCATGGAACACGCCCTGCATCAGTTTGAGCAGGAACACGGCGGTGGTGAGGAGGCCGAGGGACGCAATGGCCGCGGTCCCGGGCGACGCCGAGAAGACGCCACGGAAGATCAGGAACTCGGAGACGAATCCATTGAGCCCGGGCAATCCAATGGAGGCGAACACGGTGATGCCCATGAGCCCGCAGAACACCGGCGCCGCCCGCCGCAATCCGCCGAACACCTCGAGATCGCGCACGCCGCCGGTGCGGCGCTCGAGCACTTCGACGAAGGCAAAGAGGGTCGCGGCGGTGAGCCCGTGGTTGAACATCTGCAAGGCGACGCCGCTCGCCGCCGCGGCCGAGGCGGGCGCGGTCATGGGGCCGGCGAGCAGGAAGATCGCGAGCAGGCAGTAGCCGAGGTGGTTGACGGAGGAGTAGGCGAGCATGCGCTTGAGATCGCGCTGCACAAAGGCGGCCAGGGTCGGAAGGATCACCGTGGCCAGCGCCAGCGGCACGAGCACCGGCTGGGCCGCCGCGAAATGCTCGGGAAACACCGGCAACGCCAGGCGCAACAGCCCGTAGACGCCCATCTTCGACATGGCGCCGGTGAGCACCATGGTCACCGGGCTCGGCGCGGCGGTGTAGGTGTCGGGCAACCACGTGTGGAACGGCCACAGCGGCACTTTCACCACGAACGCCAGCATCACGCCGCCAAACACCAGCCATCCCAGCTTGTCCTCCGCCCCCGCGCCGGACCACGGCACATGCCGCGCCAGTTCACGACCCAGCGCGCCGCCGCGGTCGAACCCCACCAGTTCGGTGAAATCAAAGCTGCCTCCGGCGGCGCGCAGCGCGAGGAACGCGAGCAGCAATGCCACGCTACCCACCATGGTATAGACGAAGAACTGGAATGAGGCGGGCCCGGCACCCTTCCCGCCGAACAACCGCACCAGGAGGTACGCCGGCACCAGGCCGAGTTCCCAAAACAGGAACCAATGGAAAAAGTTGAGCGCGGTGAAGGTGCCGACCAATCCGAACTGCACCAGCAGGAGGAGCGGGTAGTAGAGTCCCTCGCGGCCGGCCGCCACCCGCCCGGACATCGCGGCCGCAAAGAGGGGGACTAACGCCGCCAGGAGCACTGAGACGATCCCGAGTCCGTCGACACCCACGTGGTACTCCACGCCCAGGGTCGGCACCCAGGCGTGCCGCTCCTCGAACTGCATGCCGGGGCGCGACCCATCGAAACCGGTGGCAAGCCAAAGGCCCAGGCCAAGAACCAGTCCGTGCACCGTCAGCGCCACGGTCCGGCGCGCGCCGCCCCCGCGTGGCACGAACCACGCGATGACCACCGCACCGACGAGCGGGACAAGGGTGAGGACGGTGATCCAAGGCACGTTCATCCCTGCCTCCATCCCCAAAGGACCAGCACGGCCAGCAGGCCCAGTCCGATGC
>CAZYJB010000020.1:13112-14074 GCA_964647675.1 uncultured Verrucomicrobiota bacterium
CGGCGAGGTAACGCTGCGCACTGCCGTTGTGCAGGCGTGACAACCCGCGGCCGCCCAACCGCGCCGAGGCGCATCCGGCGTCGAACCCGAGATTGACGAGCAGTTCGTCCACGCTGCGCGCGGCGAACGCGGCGAGCCGCGATCCGATCCCGACCATCATGACCAACCCGCCGAGGACGAGGTCATCCATCCAACCCGTCAGGGCCGAGGTCAGGGCGTGCCCTCGCCCCACGGTGGCCGCATAGAACTCGTCCACTCGCAGGCGCGCGGCCAGCACCCGAAACAGGCGGGGAAAGCGCGCTTCGAGGGGATCCGCCGCGGAGGACGCGGCCCGGGTCAGCCGGCCGTAGATCAGCCAGCCCACGCCGATGCCCAGGGCGACCACCACCACCGAGACCAGCATCATCGGGAGCGCGGCGCCGAGCCGGGCCGGTTCCCACGAAGCGCGGAGGCCGCCGAGATACGACTCGAACCACGGCCATGCCGGGGTGCCGAGCCAGCCCAGGAGCAGGGTCGAACCCGCGAGCAGCCACAGGGGAACTGTCATCACGCCCGGGCTCTCATGCACCCCGCCCACGTGCGGCGCCTCGTGCGACGCGTGCTGAACTGCCTCCCGCGCGCCAGCGCCCCGCGATCCGCCACGATAGTGACCATAAAACACCTCCGCCATTTGCCGCGTCATGTAGAACGCGGTCAGGAACGCGCCCGCCACACCGAGCACGAACGGCCACTTCGACGGCGCCCAACCCCAGGCCGAATGCAGGATCTCGTCCTTGCTCCAGAACCCGGAGAAAAACAGCGGCACGCCAGAGAGCGCCATCATGCCGATGGCATAGGTGGCAAAGGTGGCGGGCATCAGGCGACGCAGCCCACCCAGCCAGCGAATGTCCTGTTGTTCGTGGCACCCATGGATCACCGAGCCGGCACCGAGGAAGAGGAGCGCCTTGAAGAAGGCGTGCGTG
>CAZYJB010000021.1:0-13665 GCA_964647675.1 uncultured Verrucomicrobiota bacterium
TCGAAGTGCAGACGTTGAACCGCGAGCAGGGCGACGTGGCCGATCATGAGTGGGCCTCCCAGGCGAGACTGACCAAGGGGGTGGAAGAGGAGCAGCAGCCGAACCTCTGGGTGGGCTATCATCATCGCTGGGGTCCCGAGGCCGATACCCTGCTCCTGGTCGGGCGCCTGTCGGACGGGTTCACGCGCAAGGACTCCGAGTATCCCGCGATCCTGGTGAACACCAGTGCGAGGGATAATCTCCGGGTGATCCGGACTGATACACCATTCCATCAGCTGACTTACGACTCCGAGCTGGAGGCGTATTCGGCCGAGCTCCTGCAATGGTGGAGCAATGGGCCGTTCGACGTGGTGGGTGGACTCCGGTATCAGACGGGGGAAACCTCGACCTGGGCCGATACCTACCGGGCGAAGGACGGTGACCCGTTCGAGTCCGATCCTGTCCCGAGCCCAGCGTACCGACCCAGTCACCGGGTCGATGCCGGCCTCGAGCGCTGGGCAGCCTACGCGTACTTGACCTGGGCACCGGTTCCCGAGCTTAGCCTGACCGCAGGGATGGCGTACGACGAGCTTCGTCATCCGCGGAACACCGAAGCCCCGCCCATCGACGATTCGGAGTCGGGGATGAGGGTGGTGAATCCGAAACTCGCCTTGCGATGGAACATCACTCCGGAGATCCGCCTTCGAGCGATGTACGCCCAGTCGCTCGGGGGCGTTTTCTACGACCAGAGTGCGCGGCTCGAACCGGTGCAGTTGGCGGGATTCGTGCAGGCCTTTCGAAACGGAATTCCGGAATCGGTAGCGGGACTGGTGCCTGGCATGCGTTTCGACATCTTTGGCGCGGCGATCGACGCGCAGATCTCCGCCCACTCCTGGGTGATGGTCTCGTTCGAGGGCATGAACACCCGGGCCAGGCGTTCGTCAGGCGCATACTTCAGGTACGAGACGGACTTGGAAGACGCCCGTCCGGATCAGCTCATCGAGGACATTCGTTACCAGGAACGCGCGGTCTCTGTGACTTGGAATCGACTCCTCGGGGATTGCTGGTCCGCTGGCGCGCAGTTCCGGTTCTCCCATGCTGCAAGTGATCACCTGTTCCAGAGCGCGCTTCCCCTGAAGACCTTCCTGGGAGATGACTCCTGGCAGCATCGAGAGATCGAGGCGCTTCTGTTTTCCAGCCGCGTCTTCGTCCGGTTCCAGGATCCCGGCGGCTTCTTCGCGGATGCCGAAGGCCTTCACTTCGCACAAGTGAAGGAATGGCAAATGTACGAAGGATCGCCGTCTGAGGGTGATGCCTTCTTCCATCTGAATGCGGCTGCCGGCTTTCGTTGGGCGCAGCGTCGCGCGGAGCTTCGGGTGACTGCACTCAATCTGCTCGCCCAAGACTATCATCTGCACTCATTCAACGGTCCGGTCGCACTGCCCAGGGATCGAACCCTCGCCGTATCCTTCCGGTTCGAGTTCTGACGCGCGAAGCGAGCGGTCACGGCGGGGCACCCGCGGGTGAGCGCACGAGGCGGAAGAACTGGGCGGGTGCCAAATCGGGCCCGGAGCGCTCGAGGTGAATCTGCCCAGCCGACGCGTCGGGCAGGATCTCGACAGGCACCCAGATCGAGAGGTCATCCGAACGCTGCAATTCCCAGCCGGCACCGGGAGGCGATCCGAGATCGAGCATGAACTCACTTCCCACTCGACGAAGGATCAAGGCGGGTGGAGGCAGTGGATCGGAGGTCCAGGCGTTGACGGAGACACGGTTCAAGGACGGCAGTGAAGTAAGCGTCAGAGGAACGTGGACGAACGGTGAGGTCGAGGCGCCCAGGAGGGCGCGGATCGGATCGAGGAAGAATCCGGAGATGACAGCGTTGGCTGGAGCAGGGCTGAGATTCTCGATGGAGACGTCGAGCTGAAGGGAAGGGTCGATCTCCCAAGTGAGATAGAGGCCGTCAGCGAAGGAGCGGATCTCGCGTTGGTCGAGGAGCTGAGGGGGAAGAGTATTGGCGCGGTAGAGGGAAATGCGTTGGGCACGACCGGCCGCGTTGAGGTCGGTGAAGTAGAGGCTTAGCAATCTGGGGGAGGGATCTGGATTCCCGATCCTGAAGGACATGGAGGAGGGCGTCCACCAGCAGGCGGGTTCCGGAGAGGACCCGTTAGGATTGGCGAGGGCGGCGGGATGAGAGGGATCGACACCGAAGGGGATCGAGGAGATGGCGCCGCGGTCGACCCAGAGAGGCAGCGATGGAGAACGATCACCAATGATCTGTCGGCGCAAAGCGCCATAGCGACCGCGCCACTCGCCGCCGCTGCCGGCGTCGACCCCGCGGAACTTCGCGGCACCCGAGGGCAGAGGATCAAGGAAGAATCCGGAGATGACCGGGTTGGCGGAACTTCCCAGTTTCAGGATCTCCAGGTCGAGTTCGAGGGACGGGTCGATTTCCCAAGTGAGGTAGAGTCCGTTGTAGAAGTCGTGAACTTCGCGGGAATCGAGGAGTAAGCCATCGGACTTTCGAAAGAGGGAGATACGCTGAGAGCGAGGACCGTGGTCGACATCGGCAAAGTAGAGGGAGAGGAGCATGGGAGCCGCGACCGGATTGGTGAGACTGAGGAACAACGAAGGAGTCTCGGTATACCAGCAGGCGGCGCGAGAAGCGGAGCCGTTCAGGTGCTTGAGAGCGCCGTGAGCGTCTGCGGTATCGTAGAAGATACTGGATCCCTGGCTGACCAGCGGCGAGGAGGAGGAACTCGGGTCGCCGATGACTTGGCTTCGATAGGATCCGTAGCGACCGCGCCACTCGCCGCCACTGGACGCGTCGAGACCAACGAAGCGGGCGGTGGCGGGCGACGGGGGGGCGGCAATCTGAAAATCGAGGAGTCCCTCGGTTCTATCGGAGATGGTGGCGACGCCCGTTTTTTTTTGAACGGTGTAGGTCACTCTGTAGTCTCCCGGAGTCGTAGCAATCGCAGCAGGGAGGAAGATCGAGCGGTCGACAACAGCCAGGGAAATCGGCGAGCCGGGACCCGTGAGGGAGGCTGCGACCACCTGGAAATCCGCGAGATGCGTCAGTGTCTCGGGATCGAAAATGGCACTCTCCAGCGGGCGGAGTTCCCCTTGCCCGGTCGATGAGGACCAGGACGGGTGCAGATCCCGGATGACCTCGGGGTGCAACGTGTACGCATTGGTAATCCTGTGCGCTTGGCCATTGGGCAGATAATCGTTGGCGATCGAGTATCGCATGTTGCTCTCGCAGGGGAACGTGAGGCGCGCGCAGTCACCTGGAATTCCGAGACGATATCTTTCGAGAAGGAAGACATCTACAACGTCGGGACCGTAAGCCGCCGAGACCACACCCGTCGGCAGGGCCGTGGTGCGCACTTCCAGGGTCCCGCGGGCTCGTGGCTTGTAGTGAAGCCAGGTCGATTGATAGGGGCCGATCCCGCAATGGGCCGGTTCGCCTGGTTGCCGGCCCGCTTCATGGGAACCGGAAACGTGCGCGCCGGAGAAGCCACGCGCCGGCGCGCCGGCAACCGTGGTGCCGAACGTGTGTCGTCCACGCCGGCCCAGGAGCTGGAGAGGGGATGATGCGCCCTCGGGCGGAAACTCCAGCTTGTCCTCGACGAAAACGTCCGGCTCGCCGCCCAGGTTCATCTGAAGGCTGAAGGGACCGGCGAAGACGATCCGAGTGGTGGCGGCGCCAGCCGTTTCGAGGAAGCGCGTGTAGCGCAGGTGGTAGGTGCCGACGATCTCCCCGCGCGCCGGGCCGAGGCTGATCGTCGGCTGGCTGTTCGTGTTGAGCAGCACCCCGTTGAAATACCACTCGAACCGCTCGATGTTGGGCGTCACTCCATCGGGGATCACTTCGGCGTGCAGGAACACGGGCTGGCTGGGAAGCACGGACGGCGTGGACGGATTGCGCGAGAACTGCAAGCGCGGCTCCGGATGGCCGAACTCGGGCGTGATCGACCAGGACAGAATCCCGGACCCGGAGGAGGCGTTCACGCCATCAATCGCGATGAAGTAGGTGGTGCCGGAGCGGAACGAGAAGGTGACTTCGGCGCGCGAAGAGCTGGCCACCACACGGTTGTTGGTCAGCGTCAGCAGATCGTCGTTGCTGGTGATTTCCACGAGGCTGCCGAGGCTTGGTGGAGTCCCAGGCGTCGCGTTGGTGTACACCGCCAGGACCGCGTCGAAGTTCGAGCTCAGCAGCGAGAGGGTGACTACCCCGTCGGTGAGCGGACGCCAGTGGTACCAGATGGAAGCGCCGCCCAGGCGACCCGCGTGACGAGGTTCCCCGGGGTCCTTGGTAGCACCCGAGTTGTTGATAGGGGCGGAGCCTGAGGGCGATAGGGTGATTAAAGGTGCCACCTCGATCCGATCCGCGGCGGGAGCGAGCGTTCCGGACGAAGGTCCATACCACGCGACCAGATCGCTCAACGGCGAAAGCAGCGCCGCGGCGGGTCCGACCCCCTCCCGGCGCAGTGCCACCTGACCGAAGTCCGAACCTCCACCCTCCTTGACCACGAAGAGGAGACCGTAGGCGCGGCCTGCCACCAACTCGAACGGTTCACTGGTGGGACCGGTTCCGACAAAGCTCGGTTCCAGGAACGGCTGGCAGCAGGTGTCTTCCCGGGTGATGGCTTCGCTGGACCGTGGATCCGGGATCGCGGGTCCGAACGGGTTGAAATAGAGACGCGATGCGTCGTCGCTTCGCGTAAAGAGCCGATATCGACCGCTGACCGACGGCCGTAGCACGGTGCGAAGGGTGACGACGTACTCATCCCCCCAGGTATCCAGGAACGAGGGCTCGCCGAAGCTCATGCCACCCAGGTTGCGGACGATCTGACCTTCGGTCCCCCAGCGTTCCGAGGCGATGAAGCTGTCGAGCGCGGCCTGGTCAGCACCGGGAAGGCCAAGGTGCTGATCCGCGCGGACGCGACCCGGCTGGAGGGACCAGGTGGTGAAGGTCCTCGAGCTATTGGGCGCGATGGATTGCCCGCTGAAATTCCGCAGGTTGTTGACCAGAACGCGATAGGGGGCGTCTTCGTTGAGGCGAGAGGTGGTGAGCCGGACTGTCGCAGGGTCCAGGAGCGTGGCACCCAGGACCGTCACTCCGGTCTGAACCTGATAGTTCGCTACCGACTCAGCCGACACCCGCGTGACGGGCTGATCGAATCGAATGTCGAGCCGGGTGAACGCGTCGTCCGAGGACACTTCACGGATTCGGGGTGGCGCAGAGGGTCCGATGGACAGTGTGGCTTCGCGACTGAAAGCGTCCGCGCCGGGCACGAACGCAAGACATTGGAATCGCGCGCCCTGATCCGCGGAGCGGGTGACCGGCAAGGTGTAGCTGGAAAGGTTCGCTCCGGGGATGGGCAGACCGTTGCGGAACCACTGGAACGACGGTTGAGAGACGTACGGCGAGGAGGAGGTGGTGCGGATGGTGAACGTCACGGCGCGACCGACCGGCACGGAGGTATTGGCGGGATGAGAGAGAATCTCGAGGGAGGCACCGACGCCGTCGACCGGAGCCAGGAGCGATGATCCGCGGATCGGCGTCAGTTGGGCAGCGGGCGTGGCATCCCCCTCACGGCGCCACGCGACCTCGCCCCAATCGCCGCCGCCGCCCTCCTTCACCAGAAACAAGAGCCCATAGCGCCGGCCTTTCTCCAGACGGAAAGGGCGGCTGGTGACCCCGGGAGGAGCAGCATCGTTGGGTTCCTGGAACAGCCGGCAACAACCGTCCTCCCGGGCGATCGGCTGGGAGGAAGGGCTGGGGATCGCCTCACCCACGGGATTTAGATGAAGCCGGCTGGCGTCGTCGCTGCGCAGAAAGAACCGATAGTCTCCCGTCTCTGGCGGAGTAACCACTGCGGCGAGGCGAACCGAGAGATTCTCTCCCAGGCTGTCGCCAAACCGCGGGCCACCGAAGCTGAGACCGTCGAGGAGGAGAGTTTGATCGGGGGTCGCGAGGAAGCGGGGTTCCGCGAGGACCTGGTCCAGTGCAGCCTGATCCGAACCCGGGAAGCCTTGGAAAACGTCTGCCCGCACGAATCCGGTTCCCAACTCTTCAGCCACTGTCTCCGCCACCAGCGTGACCGGAGGCGAGTAGTGGCCCCGCGAATCGCGTGATCGGAGGGTGTACGTGTAGCGGGTCGAAGGAGTCAGGCCGCGATCCTCGAGTTGGCTGCCCGACACGGGAGGCGCAACGACGCTTCCATTGCGGGAGACCTCGTAGACCAGCGGGGCGAGGGAAGGGTCAGCGGGCCAGGCTGGCTCCCGCCAAGCCAGCAAGACGCGGCGGGCGCCGGCCTCGACGACGGTCAGTCCGGTGGGGCTGCCGATCGGACGCGCCGGAGCGGACACGGTGTTGACCGTGACGCGGAGGTTGTCGAGGTGAACGTGCTGGTTGGCGCCACCCGTGCGTCCCGCGAGCACCAGGCGGCGAGGGGAGGGTTCGAACTGCGGAAGGACCAACTGCAGCATGATCATTCCCTTCCACAGCACCGTCAGTTGCCGGGTGCTCGACAGGTTGATGACCAGCGGCTGCCAGCAGAGCTGCACCGAGGCGGCGGGATCGGTCGGCGGCAGTCCGCTCGACCAGTAGAACGGGTCTTGTGGACCGGTCTGGAGGGACAAGGGATCCCGACAGTCGCCGTGCCGGATGGGACAACTCACCCGAGCCAGCGTGCGGTTCTCGTGCCGCACGATGATCCCTTCGATGTCACCGCCGTCGGGGAGGCCGTTCCCGGACCACGTGTCGAAGGAGATGACGAGGCCTGTGGTGGTACCCGCCTCGCTCAAGCCACTCGCGAAACGCCACGGAGCCTCGGGGTTGGCCGACGCGATGACAGGGTCCCACGGCCGCGCGAAACTGATGCTGAAACCGTCCGCCGGCCGGTCTCCGGTGCTGTTGCCAATCCGCAGGTCGCACTCGAAGCGGAAGCCATCCCACGTCGCACCGTTCTCGAGGTCCGGGAACACCACCGTCGTGGCGCAATTCGCGACGGGCCACGTCAGACCCAGGAAGCCACCCGGGTTTCCATGGGTTGGGAACCAGACCGCTGGGTTGTTGGCCTGGCCGACTCGAAGATCGGGACCGATAGAAGGGTCGCGCTCAAAGTCCCACACCCGGCTGGCGCCGGAAGCCGGGTTGCCCAGGAGCAGTCCCAGGACGGCAGCCATCTCCATGAGGATCGATTCCCAGTAGGGGCGAGAAAGGGCGGCGGAGCGGGAGTGACGCCCGCTCAGGAAGGATTGGGCTTCCACGGTAGTCGTCGTCGGTTGGATGGCTGGCGCGACGCAGGTCCCCAACCGGCGAGCCTGGGGCAGCGCTTGAAGATTCGCACGCCGCGCGACGAGACTCCGGAGGCGGCAGAATCCCAATACGACGTTAACGATCCTAATGAAAAACGTTAGCCAACGTCAACCTGGGATTTGGTGTCCCCGTTCTTCGCGTGGCCAGCCGTAGGAGCTGTGGTTGAACCACGAAGGGATGCCGACGGAAGGACTCAGGAGTTTGCCGCGCCTGATCTCGCGCTCTGCAGAGCCGCGATCCAGGAGTCGAGATGCTCCTGCACTCCAATGGCGGCGAGGTAGGTGGGATCGACGGCAGGAGCGAGAGAGCTGCCAGACGCGGCGAGCGTGGGAAGCACCGCATTGGCGACGTGGACCGCGGTGAGCGCGGAGAACACCGGGGCGCCGGTGAGTCGGGGCGAGTGGTGCAGGCCGACCGCCTCGACGATCGCAGCGGGGAGGCCCCAGAGGCCGAGCAGATAGCCGCCAATCTGACCATGGCAGGCGCCAAATCTTTCCTTTTCGAGAATGTGAAGGGGAGTGGCGGGATCGCGGTGCAAGTAGATCGTGGCGTCCTCGGCCGCGAGCACGAGCTTGCCGAGGTCGTGGAGCAGACCAGCCGTGAACGACTCGTCCTGAAGGCGGCGCGGCGCCCCTTGGGCCACCGCGATGGTGCGGGCGGCGGAGGCGGTGGCGAGGCTGTGCTGCCAGAGGGATTCCATGAACTCGGTCGGGATTCGACCGCGCTCGAATTGCTCGAAGATGCCGAAGCTGAGGACCAGGGACTTGATGATTTCGATGCCCAGGTAGTTGACCGCCTCGTGGATCTCGACGATTTCGCTCTCGAAGCCGAAGAAGGCGGAGTTCACCAGCTTCAGGATCGTGGCAGCAAGGGCGAGGTCGCGCGCGACGATGCGACCGATCTCGAGGGTGCCGGTGCGAGGGTCGCGCAGGCGTTCGAGCATCTCGGAGTAGAGCGCGGGCAAGACGGGCAGGGTCTGGACACGTGCGACGGCGGTCTGGAGTTCCGGTTGCTGGAGAACGGATTGCAGGCCGAGCGCCCGGCCCAGGCTGGTGCGTAGGGTCGGGAGGTCGATCGGCTTGGTGAGGAACTGATGGGTGGAACCCACGCAACGGCACACGGCGGAGCGGTCGGCGTACGCCGAGAGGATGAAGCGCATTGTGCGCGGCTGGCGTTCGCGCACCGCATTGAGCAACTCCGCGCCGTCCATGTGCGGCATGCGCATGTCGGAAACCACCACGTCGAACGAGGTCTGTTCGAGAGCCTGCAGCGCTGCCCGGCCGCTGCCGACGAACACGCTGTCCCACTCGTCCCGGGTTGTGTGCATCAACCGCTCGAGCATGCGAAGCACGAGCGGTTCGTCGTCGACGAAGAGGACCCTTTTTCTATCCATGGAATCCGGCGCGGTCATCGGGGGGGGAGGGTTCGCTCAATCGACTCCGGATCCGGACGGGAGCGTGGGATCCAGGCTGCGGGCGAGGCGGTACGCGATCTCGCTCGCGGTTTGCCGTGTTTCCGAGCTGCGGGGGCGGTGCTCCGTCGCACCGGCGCCCGGCCAGGCGCCGAGGTCGCGCTTCACGGCCACGAAATGGGTGAGCGCCCCGCACCGGTCCTTGACCGGCGCAATGGTCATCTCCTCGGAGTAGAGCGCCCCGTCGCGGCGGCGATTCACGAGCCGCCCGTGCCACGTGCCTCCCGAAAGGATCGTGTTCCAGAGATCACCGAAGAACGAGGAAGCGTGACGCCCGGACTTGAACAGCTTCGGGCTGGCCCCGAGCAGTTCCTCGACGCGGTATCCGGTCATGCGCGCCAGCGCCGCGTTGGCCCATACGATGCAGCCGTCCGCGCCGGTGATCATGAGGCCGGCCGCCGCGGCTTCCATGGCGGAAGCGACCAGTTGGAGGTGGTCGTCACGACGGGCCTGGTCCTCGCGCTTCCGGTTGGGACGCGGACGCGCCGGTTGGATGATGGTGGGACGGATGGGGCGCAACAACTGGCCCAACACCGTCGCTGGCGCAGGATGGCTCCCGGAAGAGCCCGGGGCACGGGCCAATCCCTTGGGAGCCCCGCGAAATCGATCTGGCATACGTATGGGTTCCCGGGATGTCGGGAACGATCGCTGGTGCATGGTGTTCGATGTCTCGAGCAACGGCATGAGACCCACACCACGTCGCCGGGAGGCAGCCTCGGACATTCTCCTTGTCGGCGGGTTTGCCGTGGACCCCAAGACGGCAAGTTCCGGATGCCGAGGGGACGTGGAACCTCTTCCGTAACAGGATCGTGAATGCGGAGTTTGCGTAGGACGCTCGGAAACCGTCCGGGCACGCAGGGTCCGCCGGCGCCAGCACTGGATCAGCCTTTTCCTTGCCCGGAGCAGGGGTCCTGTCGTCTCCTCACCCCAAGATATCGCGCCGCTTGCCGGGCCGGTGTCTTTCCCGGACGCCTGTTCGATCCCATGCGCATCTTCCAGATCATCTTCAATCCAACCAGCGCGGCGGAACTGGCCGCCATGCCCAAGAATCTCCAGTTGAACATTCTCGGCGAGTTCCGTGGCCTGCCCACGGAGGCCATGAGCACGGATCTGGAGCGATTCGGAAAGATGGAGCGCGAGGGGCGGGTCCTGCATCGCATGCGACTGGGTGATTACCGCATCTATTTCGAACGCCACGCCCTGGGTCTCGTGGTGCACCGGATCCTGAACCGGAATTCGCTCAAGGATTTCCTCTTCCGCTCGAGCCTGCCCACCGGTGAAGACGAGGCGCTGCAGGCGAATCCCAAGTTCTGGGAGCTGATCGAGGCCGCGCGGCGCAAGGACGGCCGCCGAGGCGCCACCGCCTGAGCAGGTTTGGTAAGGACCGCCGGCGCAGCCGGTGGCGCCGCGAATTCACCTTCGGGGCAGGGCTCGCGCCTTGAACCCGCCGCGGCGGGACCGTTCACTTCGCGCATCATGTTGACGATCGCGCGCCTGTCGTCCGGATCCATTGCGGTCCGTGCCCTCCTCCCCCTGCTCGTCGCGCTGGCCGTGTCGGCGGGGCACCCGGCGCGGGCTGCCGCGGCTGCCGCGGACACCGAGACCGTGGGGCGCAAACCCGGCGGGCGCCGCACCGTGCTTCCCGTCCACCAGGTCCTCACGCCGCATGGCCGGCTGGTCGATCTGCCTGGACTGCGCCCGCAGGCGATCGCGTTCGGTCCGGGGCGTCGCACCCTGCTGGTCTCGGGGAAGACCAGCGAACTGCTGGTGATGGATCCCGACACGGGCGAGGTGCGCCAGCGCGTGGCGCTGCCTTCGGAGACCCAAAACGAGCCGCTGCCCACGGTGCCGTCGGCCAACATTCTTCAGCCCGACAGCAAGGGGCAGCTCAGTTTCACGGGCCTGATCCTCTCACCGGACGAGCAGCGGGTGTACCTCAGCAACGTGAACGGCAGCATCAAAGTCTTCCGCGTGCTTGCGGATGGCACGATCGAGGCCTCGCACTCGCTGGCGTTGCCCGAGGCCAACGCCCCGCGCCGCAAGGAGGAGATCCCGGCGGGTTTGGCGCTCAGCGCCGATGGCCGGCGACTCTATGTCTGCGGCAATCTTTCGAACACCCTGCTCGAACTCGACGCCGCGAGCGGAGCCGTACTGCGCCGCTTTCCCACCGGAGCCCTGCCTTATGATGTGGTGCTGCTGGGCGACAAGGCTTACGTGAGCAACTGGGGTGGACGCCGGCCCGGTCCCGGCGATCTCACCGGCCCGGCGGGGCGCGGCACGGAGGTGCGTGTGGATCCAGTGCGCCACATTGCCAGCGAGGGATCGGTGTCGATCATCCCGCTCCGCGACGGCGTGAAGGGCGGCGAGGTGCTGACCGGGTTGCATGCGTGCGCGCTGGCGCTGTCTCCCGACCGCCGGTGGCTGGTGTGTGCCAATGCGGGCTCGGACAACCTGAGCGTGATCGACACGCGCACGGACACCGTGGTGGAGACCCTTTGGGTGAAGGCCAAACCGAGCGATCTGTTCGGGGCGTCCCCCAATGCCCTCGCCTTCGCGCCCGACGGCCGGACGTTGTATGTCGCGAACGGCACGCAGAACGCCATCGCGCGGATCGAGTTCCGCCCGGCGCGCCGCCGCTCGAAGCTCGTGGGTCTCCTGCCCGTGGGCTGGTTTCCGGGAGGCGTGCTGGTCGACGCCGGGCGCCGGCAGTTGTGCGTGGTCAACATCAAGGGCCACGCCACCACGCCGAGACCTTACCAGGAAGCCCGCGCGATGGTGGGTGCCGAAGGCTTCAATTCGCATCATTACAACGGATCGCTTTCGCTGGTGCCGCTGCCGAAGTCGCGCGAGCTCGGGGAATTGTCGCAGGCGGTGTACGACAATTACCGGCGCGAACGCATGCAGGAGAGCCTGCAGCCGCCACGGCGAGGCCAGCCCGCGCGCGCGATTCCCGAGCGCATTGGCGAACCGAGCCTCATCCGCCACGTCGTCTATGTCATCAAGGAGAACCGCACGTTCGACCAGGTCCTGGGCGACCTGCCCAACGCGCGCGCGGATGCGCGGCTCTGCATCTTCGGCGAACGCGTGACCCCGAATCAGCACAAGATGGTGCGCGAGTTCGTGCTGCTCGATAACACCTATTGCGCGGGCATCCTCAGTGCCGATGGTCATCAATGGAGCACGACGGGCTTCGGCACCGACTACCTCGAGCGCTCGTTCGCGGGCTGGCCCAGGAGCTACCCCGACGGCATGGGCGAGGACGAGAATGACGCGATGGCCTACTCGCCGGCGGGTTTCATCTGGGACAGCGCGCTGCGGCACGGCGTGTCGATCCGGAACTACGGCGAGTTCATGGCGCCGGCGGTGCGCTGGCGTGACGGACGCAAGGGCTCGCCCGATTTCACGGCCTGCTATCGCACGTGGAAGGGCGAGAGCAACGACGTGATCTTTGAGAGCTATCCCATGGTGGAAACCATCCGGCCGTTCTCACCCACCAACTACGTGGGCTGGGAGATGCCCGTGCCGGACCAGTACCGCGCGGATTTCATCCTGAAGGAACTGAAGGAGTTCGAGGCGCGGGGCGAGTTCCCGCAGTTCACCATCATCTGCCTGCCCAACGATCACACCAGCGGCACCAGCCGCGGCGCGCCCACGCCGGCCGCGACGGTCGCCGACAACGACCTCGCCTTCGGTCGCATCGTGGAGGCGCTCAGCCACAGCCGGTTCTGGAAGGACATGGCCATCTTCGGCATCGAAGACGATCCGCAGAATGGCTTCGACCACGTGAGCGGCTACCGCACCACCGCCTACGTCATCAGCCCGTATGCGCGCCGTCGGACCACGGTGAGCACGCAGTACAATACGGTGAGCATCCTGCGCACCATCGGGCAGATCCTGGGCATGAAGCCGATGAACCAGTTCGATGCCTCGGCGACCCCCATGTTCGACTGCTTCAGCGACACGCCGGACCTCACGCCGTTCGCGGCGGTGCCCAACCAGGTGCCGTTGGACGAGATGAATCCGGATCCCAACGCGTTGAAGGATCCCCAGCTCCGGCGCGACGCCCTGGCTTCGGCACGCATGAATTTCCGCCAGGTGGACCGTGCGCCGGAGGGCCTGCTCAACCGCGTGCTGTGGCGGGCCGTGCGCGGCACCCGCGAACCCTACCCCGAGTGGGCGATCACCCTGATCGACGAAGACGAGGAGGAAGAAGAGTAGGGCGGAGGAAGTCTCAACGTCCCAGCCAGCGGCGCATGCGGCTGGAGGCCGCGGAGGGTTCGCCGGATTGGCCGGGTCGGAACCTCGCCACGAGGACCTGGCTGCGCGCGGAGGTGAGGGCCATGATGAAATCGTCGTAGGACTGGAAACGTTCGCGCGGGTCTTTGGCCATGGCTTGCCAGAGCGCGTCGCTGGTGGGCTGCGTCACGTCGGGCCGCACATGGTTGGGGGGCGTGAGCGGCGTGTGGATGTGGGCGGCGATCAGTTCCTCCACCGTCGGCGCCTCGAAGGGGACATGGCCGGTCAGCGCGTGGTACAGGGCGCCGGCGAGGCTGTAGAGGTCGGAGAGAAACGTCTCCTGCTCGCGCTTCACCTTCTCGGGCGCGACGTAGTAGGGCGTGGCCCAGAGCGAACTCTCGTCGACGCCATCCGTCTGGGCCGCGCGGGCGAGGCCGAAATCGACCAGCTTGGGTTCACCCTCGGAATTGAAGAGGATGTTGCCCGGCTTGATGTCGCGGTGGAGCAGGTTTTTCTTCAGCGCGGCGTCCAGGGCGCCGGCGACCTTGATGCCGACGTCGAGGACGTCGAGTTCCGGCAGCTGTGTCTCCTTTTCGATACGGCTGTCGAGGCTGCCGCGGTCGGCCAGTTCCATCACCATGTAGAGCTG
>CAZYJB010000022.1:0-13629 GCA_964647675.1 uncultured Verrucomicrobiota bacterium
CGGGTCCGTTCAATTTCCCGGGTATGGTGCCCTTCTGGTTCCTGCCTTATGCGCGGGCCACCGGGAACACCTTCGTGGTGAAACCGTCCGAACAGACGCCGCTCACCCTGCAGCGCATTGCGGGGATGATCCACGACACCGGCCTTCCCGCGGGTGTGTTCAACCTGGTCCACGGCGATCGCACGGTGGTGGAGCGCCTCATGGATCATCCGGCGGTGCGCGGCTTCTCCCTCGTCGGTTCGAGCCGCACCTGCCGCATCGTGGCGGAGCGTTGCGCGAAGGCGGGCAAGCGCTACCAGGCCATGGGCGGCGCGAAGAATCACCTGGTGGTGATGCCCGACGCGCGCATCGATGAGGCGGTGCGCAACATGGTGTCGTCCTGCTTCGGCTGCGCGGGTCAACGCTGCATGGCGGCCTCCGCGATCGTGGCGGTCGGGGACGACGTCTACCGTCAGGTCTGCGACCAGCTCGTCGCGGCGGCGCGCAGGGTGGTCGTCGCCGATCCCCTCGACCCCGCCATGGCTGGCGAATCGATGGTGCTCGGTCCGGTGATCTCGGCGAAGGCGAAGAAATTCATCCTCGAGATGATTGAGACCGGCGTGCGCGAGGGTGCGGAACTGCTCGTGGACGGGCGCCTGGCGACTGTGCCGGCGAAGGGGCATTACATCGGCCCGACGATCTTCGGTCAGGTGAAGCCGGGCTCGGCGGTTCATCGCACCGAGATCTTTGGTCCGGTGGTGGTGGTGCTGAAGGCCGCCTCGTTCGACGAGGCCCTGCGCATCCTCAATGACCACGAGTACGGCAACGGCGCGTCGATCTACACGCAGAGCGGGTATTGGGCACGGCGGTTCAAGCTCGAAGCCCAGTGCGGCATGATCGGCGTGAACGTCGGAATCCCGGCGCCCGTCGCGCATCTGCCGTTCGGCGGCATGAAGGCGTCGCAACTCTCCGACATCAAGGCCCAGGGCCGGGCCGTGATTCAGTTCTACACGGACTCGAAGATCATCACCGAGCGGTACTGGCCGGATCCCTGAGACGACATGCATTACACCGCGGAGAACCTCGTCGTGCGCCCGCACCGGTCCGGGGCCGATCCCACGCTCCGGCTCCATCTCGATCCCGCCCGCGCCGGCTGGGAGTTCATCACCTTCCAGATTCGCGAGCTGGCGGCGGGGGAAACGTGGTCTTTCGACACCCGTGGAAACGAACTCGCCTTGGTCAACCTCACGGGCCGCTACGCGGTCACCTCCTCGCGCGGGAGTTGGAGCGGCATCGGGGGACGCGCCTCGGTGTTCGAAGAGGCGGCGCATGCGCTGTACCTGCCGCGGCACACGACGTTCACGGTGACCGCCGAGACAGCCGGGGAGTTCGCGGTCACCTGGGTGCCGACGGACCGCGATCATGCGCCGTGGCTCATCCGTCCAGGCGACGTGAAGCGCGCGTTGCGGGGCGGCGACAATGTTCACCGGCAGATCAACGACCTGCTGCCGCCCGGGTCACCGGTTCACCGGTTGGTGCTGGTGGAAGTTTATACACCGAGCGGCAATTGGAGCAGCTACCCGCCTCACAAGCATGACCGTCATCAGCAGGCACCGGACGGACGCCTGATCGAAGCGGATCTCGAGGAGGTTTATTACTACCGGATCGACCGGCCGGAGGGTTACGCCTACCAACGCATCTACACCGACGATTCGTCGCCGCTGCATCAGGCCGGCATGCCCATCGACGCACTGCTGCTCGCGCGTGATGGCGAGGCGGTTCTCGTGCCGGAGGGCTACCATCCCGTGGTCAGCGCGCCCGGTTATACCTCCTACTACCTCAACGTGCTGGCTGGCAGTGCGCAGAGCCTCGCCAATGTCGAGGACCCGCGTTACGCGTGGGTGAGAAACTCCTACCGCGGCGCGGATCCCCGCCTGCCCCTCTATGGCACGGTGTCACCAAACTGATCCACCTGACCTGATCCGACTCGACCCCTTCCGATCCGATGCACGACGCCCACCCCGCCTACGACACGCTCCACATGGGGCGTTCCTCGATCGACCTGTACAGCAACGACGTCGGCGTGCCGTTCACGCAAATCAAGAGCTTCGCCTCCTACGTGGGCGGATCGCCCACCAATATCAGCGTGGGCGGCCGGCGCCTGGGGTTGAAAACCGTGCTGCTGACCGCCGTGGGACAGGACCCGGTCGGCGACTTCATCCTGCAGTTCCTCAAGGATGAAGGCGTGGTGACGGAGTTCATTCCGCGCAAGGAGGGCCGACGCAGCAGCGCCGTCGTGCTGGGCATTGAACCGCCCGACCGCTTCCCGCTCGTGTTTTATCGCGAGAACTGCGCCGACATCGGGCTCGATATCGAGGACGTGCTGGCCGCGCCCATCCGGCAGGCGCGCGTGTTTCAGTTCGCCGGCACGAACCTGAGCAAGGAGCCGAGCCGCAGTGCGACGTTGTTTGCCGCCGAGCGCGCGCGCGAGGCCGGCTTGCAGGTGGTGCTCGACATCGATTTTCGCCCCGACCAGTGGCACGACCCACGGGCTTTCGGCGTGGCGATCCGCTCCTGCCTGCGGCTCACCGATATTGTTCTGGGCACCGAGGACGAGATCAACGCGGCCATGCTCATCGATCCGGCGCGCGTGGAGAAAACCAGGTCCGTCTCCGATACCAAGGTGCACGGCGACGTGCAGGGCGGCATCGGGGCGCTGCTGGCGATGGGACCGAAGGCACTGGTGCAGAAGCGCGGGCAGCATGGCGCGCGCGTGCACGTGCGGCAGGCGGATGGATCGACGGAATCCATCGACGCACCCGGTTATCCGGTGGAGATCGCCAATATTCTGGGGGCGGGCGATGCCTTTGCCGCCGGGTTTCTCTACGGGCACTTGAACGGGTGGGGTTGGAAGCGCTCGGCGCGCCTCGGCAATGCCTGCGGCGCGATCGTGGTGACCAAGCACGGATGCGCCAACTTCATGCCCACGCTGGACGAAGTGATGGCCTTCGTCGGCGCACGCGGCGGCCTCGACTGACCGGATCTTGTAGTCGCCGACCGGGTGGCTTGCCTGCTCCGTCCGGCAAGCCGGAGCGGAGCTCCGAAGCGGAATGCCAATGAGACGGAACGGGTGACGGGATGGCGAGGAGCCGATGACCCACCTCTCCTTGGACTGTGGCGGCTCGCCGCCGTTCCTCCTCGCGTTCCCTCCCGACGCCATCCTTGCGCCGCGTGCCGGCCCCCAAGCAGACTCCCGGACCGCCCATGAACGCGCGCACCGAACGACTCACGATGGCCCAGGCGCTGGTGAAATACCTCATCCACCAGCAGGTCGAACGCGACGGGATCACGCAGCCGTTCTTCGCGGGCTGCTTTGGCATCTTCGGGCACGGGAACGTGGGCGGCATCGGCCAGGCGCTGCAGCAATATCCCGCCCTGCGGTATTTTCAGAGCCGCAATGAACAGGCGATGGTCCATACCGCGGTCGCCTACGCCAAGATGCGCAACCGCCTGCAGACCCTCGCCTGCACGACGTCGATCGGACCAGGCGCCACCAACATGATCACCGGCGCTGCGGTGGCCACCATCAACCGCCTGCCCGTGCTGCTGCTGCCCGGCGACATCTTCGCGCGTCGCAACGTGGCGCCCGTCCTTCAACAGCTCGAGTCCAGCCAGTCGCAGGACATCTCGGTCAACGACTGCTTCAAGCCGGTCAGTCGCTATTGGGACCGCCTCTACCGACCCGACCAGCTCATCACCTCGCTGCCCGAGGCGATGCGCGTGCTCACCAGCCCGGCCGAAACCGGCGCCGTCACCCTGGCGTTGCCGCAGGATGCACAGACCGAGGCTTATGATTACCCCGTCGAATTGTTCGAGGAACGCGTCTGGTCGGTGCCGCGAAATCGCCCGGACCAGAACGCGCTGCATCGTGCCGCGCAGTGGATTCGAGCCGCCAAGCGGCCCCTGATCGTCGCGGGCGGCGGCGTCATCTACAGCGGCGCCACCGAAGTTCTGGCGCGCTTCGTCGAGTCGCTGGGAATCCCGGTGGGCGAGACGATGGCGGGCAAGGGCAGCCTGCGCTTCGATCACCCGCTCAACCTCGGTGGCATCGGCGTCACCGGCACCAAGGGAGCGCACCTCGCGTCGCGCACCGCGGACCTGATCATCGGCATCGGCACGCGCTACAGCGATTTCACCACCGAGTCCAAGACGGCGTTCCAGGCGCCCGGCGTGCGGTTCATCAACCTCAACGTCACCGAGTTCGATGCCGCCAAGCACGGAGCGTTGGCGCTGGTCGGGGATGCCGCCGTCACCCTGGAGGAGCTGCTCGAGTTGCTGGCCGGTCACCAGACACCGTCCGCCTACAGAGCGGAATGCGAGGCGATGCACCGGGAGTGGGAGGCGGAAGTGGATCGCGTCTATGCCGTCCGCCACCAGCCATTGCCCAGCCAGGGCGAACTCATCGGCGTCATCAATGAACTGAGCGGTCCGGACGCAGTCATGATCAACGCGGCGGGCAGCATGCCAGGCGACCTGCACAAGCTCTGGCGCACGACGCATCCCAAGAACTTCCACCTCGAGTACGGGTTCAGTTGCATGGGCTATGAGATCGCCGGCGGCCTGGGCATCAAGATGGCCGACCCAAAGCGCGAGGTCTTCGTGCTCGTGGGCGACGGCTCCTACCTGATGCTCGGCAACGAAATCGTCACCGCCATCCAGGAAAACCTGAAGCTGATCATCGTCCTGATGGACAACAGCGGCTACAACAGCATCGGCGGACTCAGCCGGTCGCTGGGCCAGGAGGGATTCGGGACGCGCTATGCCTATCCCAAGGACGGGCGGCTTCCGGGCGACGAAGCGGGAGCCGGCGTCGAGCCGCTGCCGGTCGATCTGGCGATGAACGCACGCGGACTGGGCGCCCTGGTCCTCGAGTGCAGCAACCACGCCGAGTTCCGCGCCGCCCTCACCCAGGCCAAGGCCGAGACGCGCACCACGGTGGTTTATGTGCGCAACGACCGCTACGCGGGCGTTGGCGGCTACGGAACCTGGTGGGATGTCCCCCCGGCCGAGGTCAGCGAGTTCGAGGGAGTGCGGAAGGCGCGCCAGGCGTGGGAGGCGCGGCGCGGCGAGGAGAAGCACTTCCTGTAAGTCGACGTGATGAACGCAACGATGCGAGTCGGCAATGCCCCGTGTTCCTGGGGCACCCTGGAGTTCGAAGGCATGGCGGGCGAGACGCTCACCTGCCAGCGCATGCTCGATGAACTGGCGGCCACGGGCTATGCCGGCACCGAACTGGGCGACTGGGGCTTCATGCCCACCGAACCGGCCGCGTTGAACGGCGAGCTCGCCCGCCGCAACCTCACGCTCCTGGGCGCGTTCGTGCCGGTCGCCTTGCGCGATCGCGAGTCCCACGGCCCCGGTGAGGAACGCGTGCTCAAGACCGCCAAGTTGCTCGCCGACACGCACCGGCTCCTGGGCACCGAGACCGCGCCCTTCCTCGTGCTTGCGGACGAGAATGGAACAGTACCCGAACGCACGCGCCACGCCGGCCGCATCAGGCCGGAACATGGCCTGTCGTCCGCGGCCTGGGAGGTCTTCGGGGCGGGGGCCAATCGGATCGCCGCGGCGGTGAAGCGGGAGACCGGACTGCGCACCGTCTTTCACCATCACTGTGCGGGGTTCGTCGAGACCCCCGCCGAGATTGCCACCTTTCTCGAACGCACCGATCCCGCACTCGTGGGACTCGTCTTCGACACCGGGCACCTGGTGTTCGGGGATCCGAGCCACGACCCCGCCATCGTCGCGCACACGCTGGACCGGCATGCCGACCGCGTCTGGTACATGCACTTCAAAGATTGCGAGAGGACCATCGCGGCCCGCGCGGCGGCTGAAGGCTGGGATTACTTCGCCGCTGTACGCCACGGCGTGTTCTGCGAACTGGGACGCGGATGTGTCGATTTTCCGTCCGTCGTGGACTGGCTGCGACGCCGCGACTACCGGGGTTGGGTGCTCGTCGAACAGGATGTGCTGCCGGGCATGGGCACCCCGCGCGAAAGCGCCCAACGCAACCGGGACTACCTTCGCACGCTCGGACTCTGAGAAGTGACCATATGGCCAACGAATCGTTGAAGTTGGGATTGATCGGCGCCGGACGCATCGGGCGCCTGCACGCCGAACACCTGCAGCGCCGCATCAAGGGTGCCGAGGTGGTCATGGTGACCGATGCGGTCTCAGCCGCCGCGTCCGCCTGCGCGAAGGATTTCGGGATTGGCGGGTCAGGAACTGATTTCCGTGCGCTCCTGGCCCGCCAGGACGTGGCGGGTGTCGTGGTGTGCTCCCCGACCGACACGCACACCCAGATCATCGAGGAGGCGTGCGCGGCGGGGAAACACGTCTTCTGCGAAAAGCCGATCGACGCCGATCTCGGTCGCATCGATCGCGCGCTGGCCGCCGTGCGCAAGGCGGGCGTCATCCTCCAGGTGGGATTCAACCGGCGGTTCGACGCCAACTTCCAACGCGTCCGACGCGCCATCGCTTCGGGCGAAATCGGCACACCCCACCAGATCCATGTCATCAGCCGTGATCCGGGTCCGCCGCCCATCGAGTACGTGCGGCGCTCCGGTGGCTTGTTCATGGACATGACCATCCATGACTTCGACATGGTGCGTTACCTGGCGGGCGACGAGGTGACTGAAGTCTATGCCACCGGCGGCGTGCGCGTGGACCCGGCGATCGGTGAGGCCGGTGACATCGATACCGCGGTCATCCTGCTGAAGTTCCGCGGCGGAGCCACCGGCATGATCGAGAATTGCCGACAGGCGGTTTACGGCTACGACCAGCGGGTCGAAGTGCTCGGCAGCGCTGGCGCCATCCGTATCGACAACAACTACCCGAACACGGCGTTGTTGAGCACACGCGACCACGTGCGCCGTGACCTCCCGTTGAACTTCTTCATGGAACGTTACGTGGAGAGCTACCTGGAGGAGATGCGTCTGTTCCTCGAGGCGATCCGCGCCGGTGGCCCATCGCCGCTTTCCGGCGAGGAAGGTCGCGTGCCGGTGGTCATGGCCCAGGCCGCGTCGCGTTCCCTGCGCGAGAACCGGCCGGTGGCTCTCGCCGAGATCCGCTGACGCCGCGCGCCGATGGGGTCGCCGGTCGGGCGGAGGCCGACGCCAGTTCGACGATCGTGATGCCGGGGTTGCCGCGGTTGAAATCGGCATCCCGGCGCAGCGCGGGGTGTCGTTGGAGGAGATCGCGCGACTCGGGGGTGTCCGAGGCAAATCGTTCGCCGGCCACGACCGCGATGGCACGCCCCTCCTTGGCGCGCAACCGCAGCGACCGGCGAATGCCGACCGCCAGGACGCCGCCCTCGCCCCCCGACCCCCAGCCGTGTACGACCTTCAAAAGACGGACACCTGCCGACTCGGCTCGTGCCATCTCCTCCAGGAGCCGGCGGCGTGCCTCATCCAGGGTGGGCAGGCCTTGTTTGAGTTGGATGGTTCGCACGCGATGGAGGAGGCGGGGGATGGCTGGCACCAGACAATTCAGACACGTCGAACGGCCATTCCCACCGCCGAGGAGAGCTGGGGAAGGCCTTCCACCCGCAACCGCTTGGTCAGGCCTTCGACGATTGACCGGGCAATCCCCGGTCCCTCGTACACGAGCCCGCTGTAGACCTGCACCAGCGAGGCGCCGGCGACGATCTTCTCCCAGGCATCTTCGGCGGTGAAAATGCCGCCGACCCCGATGATGGGGATCTGCCCTGACGAACGGAGGTAGAGGTGGCGGATGACCTCGGTGCTGCGCGCGCGCACCGGCGCCCCGCTCAGGCCACCGGTCTCCGAGTATATCCGCCTCGATTCGGGCGCCGGGCGGTCGGGGCGCGTGATCGTGGTATTCGTGGCAACGATGCCGGACAGGCGCCGCGCCAGCGCCAGTTCGACGATCTCATCGAGAGCCTCGAAGGTGAGATCGGGCGCGACCTTCACCAGGATCGGCTTCAGCGGCTGCGCGAAGCCGCGGCGTACCTCGTCGAGGGCCTGGAGAATGTCGTCCAGCGCCGCCTTGTCCTGGAGTTGCCGAAGATTCGGGGTGTTCGGCGACGACACATTGACCACGAAGAAATCCGCGAGGTGAAAGAGTCGCTTGAACGAATACGCGTAGTCGGAGGCGGCTTCGGTCAGCGCGGTGACCTTGGACTTGCCAAGGTTGACCCCCACCGGATGCGCCGGCCAGTGGCCCCGATTCCGCCAACCCTCCAATGCCTCGCCAAACACCTCGGCCCCGGGGTTGTTGAATCCCATGCGGTTGATGAGGGCGCGGTCCGGAACGACACGAAACATGCGCGGTCGATCATTGCCCGGTTGCGCATGACGCGTGACGCCACCCAGTTCGCTGAACCCAAACCCCAACGCGTGCCATGTCGGTACCGCCTCGCCCTTCTTGTCCATTCCCGCCGCGAGCCCGAGCGGATTGGGGAACTTGAGCCCGAAGGCCTCCACCGGAAGCGGAGGGGCGCTGAAACAGGCTGCGAGCGCCCCGCGCAGTCCCCTGCTCCGCCCGGCAACGGCCAACGCCCGGAGAGTCCGGTTGTGGATCCTCTCCGAGTCCTGGAGAAACAACATCGGGCGCAGCAGCCCGCGGTAAAGACAGCCCACCGACGCGGTTTATCCGGCGCCTGAAGCTGGCGCAAGGTTCCCGTGAGGCGCGTCGGCAGGCCGACGCTCACGGCGTACTCGTGGAATCTCCCTTCGGCCGGCTTTCCGGAAGGGACGCCGAGTCCGGCGTCGACGGGCCTGACTCAATGCGCGCGAGTGCCGCGATGACCGGAGCGCTCATGACCGATTGATTGTTGTTCCGCGCGCCCAGGAGCGCCGGAATAGCCCGCTCGGCGTCAGGTCCGATGGCGCCCAAGGCCTCGGCGGCCACAACCCTCAACGGCTCCTCAGGGTCCCGCAGCAGATCAATCAACGCGTCGACCGCAGCGGCCGCGTTAGGACCCAACCGGACGAGAGCCTCGGCCGCATGCCGACGCACGAAGGAATCCTCATCCCCGAGCGCGGAGGCAAGTGCCTGCGCCGCTTCGGAACCCGAATCCGCCGCCAGTCGCCCCAACGAAGCCGCCGCCGCCGCTCGCACCAAGGGCTCGGGGCGCTCGAGATTCTGTATCAGGAACGCCGTGGTCGAAGCACTCGACTCAGCCACGCGCCCGACGGCACGCGTGGCGGCCACAGCCACCCGCAAGTTTCTTTCGGATGCCGCAAGCATCAGGGCTTTCGTGGCGGCGCTTCCCGCCGGCCCGAATCCCGAGAGCGCGTTGGCAGCGGCGACGCGCACCTCCGCTTCTGGATCGGTCAACCGCCGGGACAGCGGAACGACGCAGCGATGTGCCTGCGCTCGCAACGTCCCCAGGATCTCCGCGCCACGCACGCGAACCCGGCTGTCCGCGTCATCCAACGTTGCGACCAAGGCGGGAACGGCAGGCAAGGCCGTCTCACCCAAGTGTGCCAACACGCCGACGGCACCGTAGCGAACGTCGGCCTCCGGCGCGCCCAGTTGGAAACGGACCGCGACCTCGATGGCGCCACGATCTGGCGCGGGCAATGCATGTCGCATCGCCAACTCGCGCAGCCAAAAGAGGGCCCGAACCCGTTTCGAGGGGTTCGGATCCTCGGTTTGGAAGATTAATGGGGCCACCGCATTTGGACCAAATTCCAAGAGCGCCGAACCGATGCGCTCGGCTCGGAGGTCGCTTCGGGCGGCGCCCAATGCCGCGACCACGGCTGCCGCCAGCGACGCGGTCCTGGGGAGAGCGGACGCCGCCCACTCCGCTGCGTCCACCCGTGCCGCCTCGGGATCCCGGAAGCCCGGTCGCAGGAGGGCGGGCAGGCTCTTTGAGGTGTTCCTAACCCATTCACGCCATGCGGGTTCCGAATAAATGAGATGCTCCCGTGCGATGGTTTGCGACGAACGGACATCCAAGGAATTCCAGACATCCCACGCCCGTCGCCTCTCCCCCAGATTAGCTCGTTCCAGATCGCCGAACCGCGGGACGGAAGATCTCCCGGAGCGGTCCCAGGGAGGCAGACCGAGCGTGAGGAAACCGCTTAAGGCGATGGCCAAAAAGCCGATACCAAGGGCAGTCGGTCGGTTCCCGGGGATCCTGGGAGAGGCCATAGCTCGCTTGACCCCCTACTTGAGGCGGTCTATAGCGTTGTCAACAATGTAAGAAAGAGCGGCTCCAACCACCCCCTAACTGCTATGTCAATGACCAAGCGCGACATCGTCGTCTCCATCAGCAGCGAGACCGGGTTGGTCCAGCAGGACGTGGCTAAAGTCGTTCAGCGCACGCTGGAACTGATCCGGGAAGCTGTCAGCAGCGGCAAGACCGTGGAACTCCGAAACTTCGGGGTCTTCGAGGTCAAAGTCCGCAAGGCGCGGATCGGGCGGAATCCCAACGCCCCGGAAAAGGACGTGCGCATCCCGCCGCGCTCGGTGGTGAAGTTCAAGCCCGGCAAGGAAATGCGCGACGAGGTGCTCAAGCTCTCCCCGGAGACCGTCGAGCCCGCGCAGAATCCGAATTGATCCGCGCACCGATCGCCGGGACGCTTACCCGCGCCGGTCGGGCCGAATGCTGCCCCTTTTCGCACAGGGCGCCGGTTCCCACCGGCGCCCTTAATCTTTCCCATGATCCAGCCCCTCCCAGGATTCCGCGACTTCTACCCCGAACCGCTGCCCCACCCCGAGGCTTGGAGCTGCGACCTTCGACAGCACGTTTTGTCCGCGTGGCGCACCACCGCCCGCAAGTACGGCTTCCGGGAGTACGACGGCCCACCTTTGGAGCCCCTCGAACTCTACACCCTCAAGAGCGGCGAGGAGATCGTTCAGCAACTCTTCAACTTCCTCGACAAGGGCGGGCGCGAGGTCGCCTTGCGACCGGAAATGACCCCGACCGTGGCGCGCATGATCGCCACCGCGGAACGCCACTACCGGAAACCGGTCAAGTGGTTCGCCATCCCGCAACTGTTCCGTTACGAGAAGCAGCAACGCGGCCGCTTGCGGGAACATTTCCAATTCAACGCCGACATCTTCGGCGAAGCCACGGCCGGTGCGGACGCCGAACTCGTGGCGCTGCTGATCGATTCCCTGCGCGCACTCGGGCTCTCGGCGGACGACTTCGTCATCCGCGTGAGCAGCCGCCACGCGTGGCAGTCCTTCTTTGAGTCACGCTGCGCTGACCCGTCGCGGGCCTACGAATTCTATCAGGCTGTCGACAAACTCGAGCGCGAAAAACCAGAAGTCACCGAAGCGAAACTCTCGCAGCTCGGTGCCAGTCTGAAGGAAGTGACTGAGTTCATTTCCAGCAGCATCCCCACAGCGGAAATCCAGTCGCTGCTGGACGATCTCCGCGCGCGCGGCATGCAGGATTTCGTCAAGGTGGACTATGGCGTCATCCGCGGTCTCGCGTACTACACGGGCATCGTTTTCGAGGCCTTCGACCGCAAGGGACGCTTCCGCGCCATCGCCGGCGGAGGACGCTACGACCAGCTGGTCCACCTCGTCAGCGGCGGGAAGGTCAACCTTCCCGCCCTCGGCTTCGGAATGGGAGATGTGGTCCTGACCGAGTTACTCAAGGATCGCGGACTGTCACGAGCGGACCTATCCAGGCCTAAGGGGATCTATCTCCTCATCGAGGATGAGTCACTGAGATCTGACTCACTCCAGTGCGTCCAATCCCTACGGGATGCGGGCGTTCTGGTCGACTATCCCCTGGCGCCGACCAAGTCCGACAAGCAATTCAAACGCGCCCTCGAACTCGCCGTGGGTGCCACCGTGCGACTCGAACGCGCCGAGGATGGAAACCTGCATGGGCGCATCCGAAATCTGTCGACGCGATCCGAAGTCGTCCGGCCCCTCGCCGACCTCGCAGCTCACTGCCGGAACCTTGCGGGCCCCTCGGGCACCTGATTTCAAACCCCAAACAAGAACCAACCCGCCGGAGCAGGGGTTGCGGAGGCCTCCACCCTGTGCTCGTATCGAGGCGCGGAATTCAACGAATCCCCAGCAAAACAGACCCGAAATCATCATGAGCAACCTCTCCCCCACCGTTCAGGCCAGGCTCGAAGAACTCTGTCGCGCTATTGTCGCAGAGCCCCAATTCGAAGCCAGTCGGCTCCATGTGGACCGCTTTATGATCGATGACGCCGCCCGCTCCCAGTACGCCAAGGTCAGCGAAGCCGGTGAACATCTGCATCACAAACAGTCCCAGGGCGTTCAATTGAGCGAAGGCGAAGTCGCTGCCTTCGAGAAGGAACGCGAAGTCCTCCTGCAAAACCCCGTGGCCCGAGCCTTTTTGGACGCGCAGGAATCGCTGCACGAACTGGAGGAAGGCGTTAACCAATTCATTCGCAAGACGTTAGAGCTCGGCCGCATTCCCGCACCGGAGGACTTGGAGGGAAGCTGCGGCCATGGTTGCGGATGCCACGGAAAGCAATGAGCAGCGGATTCGGGGGGGCCGAGCGCGCTCTGGAAACTTCCAAGCGCGCACTTTTTCCGAAGCCCTAAAACATTGATCAGCAATCGCTTACGAATTGATCTGCCAACCCGGCTAAAAAATCTTTCTAAAAGGTATTGCCGGGCGGAAGTCGGTCAGGCATAACTTTTCACGTTGTTAGCGCGGTACGCGAAAGCGGAACGCGGTTGAGATTAAAAAACGCGGTGGTCCTCAACGAAAGTTGATGGATCGAAGGTTTTGTCGTCTCTGACAATGAGCGTTCTTTGAAAATTGGTTTGTGCGATAGCAGGCATCTTCTGATTCGCTGAGAAGCGAGTCAAAAACAGTCAACGTTCTTGGTCTTAATTAAGGCCGAAAGAATCACATAATCTACGGAGAGTTTGATTCTGGCTCAGAACGAACGCTGGCGGCGTGGATAAGACATGCAAGTCGAACGCTGATTGCAGGGTAGCAATATCATGCAGTCGGAGTGGCGCAAGGGTGCGTAACACGTGGGTAATTTGCCGCGAAGTTTGGGATAACTCGCTGAAAGGCGAGCTAATACCGGATGTGACCAGACGGGGGAATCCCTGGGTGGTTAAAGTTGGGGACCGAAAGGCCTGACGCTTCGCGATAAGCCCGCGGCCTATCAGCTAGTTGGTGAGGTAACGGCTCACCAAGGCTAAGACGGGTAGCTGGTCTGAGAGGACGACCAGCCACACTGGAACTGAGACACGGTCCAGACACCTACGGGTGGCAGCAGTCGAGAATTTTTCACAATGGGCGAAAGCCTGATGGAGCGACGCCGCGTGGGGGATGAAGGGCTTCGGCTCGTAAACCCCTGTCATTTGCGAACAAAGGCGCCAACCTAATACGTTGTTGTCTGATAGTAGCAGAAGAGGAAGGGACGGCTAACTCTGTGCCAGCAGCCGCGGTAATACAGAGGTCCCAAGCGTTGTTCGGATTCACTGGGCGTAAAGGGTGCGTAGGTGGTGAGCTCAGTTGGGTGTGAAATCTCCGGGCTTAACCCGGAGGGTGCGCTCAAAACTGGTTCGCTAGAGGATGGGAGGGGAGACTGGAATTCTCGGTGTAGCAGTGAAATGCGTAGATATCGAGAGGAACACCGGTGGCTAAGACGAGTCTCTGGACCATTCCTG
>CAZYJB010000023.1:0-13174 GCA_964647675.1 uncultured Verrucomicrobiota bacterium
AATCGTCAGTGACGAACGCCTCATGGACATGTTCCAGCACGAGATCCAGACCGTCGGCGTGCAGAACCATAGCTGGGGCAATGCCGCGGTCATGCTCTCCATCCCGACCGACCTCGAGCTCACCGCGATTTCCAACGCCGTCGAGCACGGGCGCGGAGGGCGTGGCGTGGTCATGGTTCGCTCGGGAGGCAATGGGCGTGAGGAAGGCAACGACGTCAACGACGACGGCTATCCCAACGACCCGCGCGTCATCGCCGTGGCTGCCATCCGACGGGATGGTCGCGCCGCGAGCTACAGCAATCCGGGCGCGTGCCTTCTGGTGGGCGCCCCCAGCGGCGACAGCGACGACACGTTCACGCCGACGGACAATCTCTACACCACCGATCGAGTCGGCGGCCGCGGCTACAACACCGACACCACCCGCGGCGATCTCGCGAACTACGCGTTCGACGCCGACGGTTTCTCAGGCACCTCGGCGTCGGCCCCTGAGATCGCCGGGCTCGCCGCCCTCCTCCTCTCCGCCAACACCAACCTCGCGGTGCGCGACGTCCAACAGATCCTTATCCACTCCGCGCACCAGGTGGATCCCGCCGACTCCTCACTCGTCACCAATGCCGCCGGATACCGCGTCAGTCACAACCAGGGGTTTGGCATGCCGGATGCCGGCCTCGCGGTGCGCCTCGCGCTCCTCTGGAGCAACCGCCCGCCGGTCCAGGTCCTCTCCGCCCCCGCCCCCGCCACGCTCGCCATCCCGGACGACGGGCTCAAGGTGTGGGTCACCGAGGACGCCGGCGACGAGCGTGCCATCCGTTGCTACCCGGCGCTCGGCCCGCACGCCGATTCTCCCACCCTGCGCGCGCCGCTGGTCTTCGTCGGGCTCGCCACCAACGCCATCCCCGTCGACCTGCGTGGCAAGGCGGCGCTCATCGAGCGCGGCACCAACTTCTTCCGTGAAAAGATCGCCTTGGCTGCCCGGGCGGGCGCCGCGTTCGCCGTGATCTTCAACAACATCGACGGCGACGAACTCATGACCCCCGCGGCCACCGATTTCGATGCCATCCCAGCCGTCTTGATCAGCGAGAACGAGGGGCGCGCGCTCGTGACCACGCTGGACCAGGGGCGAGCCATCGACGCCCAGCTTCGCATCGAGGCCGTCACCCAGGCGTTTACCATCACGAACACCCTCGCCTGCGAACACGTCGGACTCCGGGTGCGCACCGACCACACTCGCCGCGGTGACCTGCGCATCACCCTCGTCTCTCCTTCGGGCACTCGCAGCATTCTTCAGCGCCGCAACTACGACCTCGAGGCAGGCCCCGAGAACTGGACCTACTGGTCGGTCCAGAGCTTCGGCGAATCCTCGGCCGGCACCTGGACCGCCTCCTTCGCCGACGAGCTTCTCGACGAAACCGGTAGCGTCCTCGAGGCGGAACTCCTGATTCGAGGAATGCCGATCTCCGACTCCGACCGGGACGGTCTCGATGATACCTGGGAGCGCGCGCACTTCGGCAGTCTCGCCCTGAGCGCCCGCGACGACCCGGATCACGACGGCCGCGCCAATGCCGCGGAACAACTTCTCGCCACGGATCCGGGAACCGGGGACGAGATTCTCAACCTGACCGCGTCCCGCTACGCCACCGGGCTCCTGCGCCTGGCGTGGCCTTCCCAGGCCGGCGTGCAGTATGAGGTGCTGAGTGGATCCCAACCCGAGGCGGCCTCCAACCTCGTCTCCCGCGTAACCGGTGGGTCGCTCACGTCCGATCTGGTCGTCCCGATCGACGTCGACCAGGTCCGGGTGTTCCAGATCAAGGCCGCGGCACAGTAGACTCCCGACGTCGGTCAGGGCGCCGCCGCCGCCCGCAAGGCGCGGCGCATGGCCCGGCTCTCCAAAACTCGGGGCGGCCCGTTCTCGCCCGGCTGCAGGATCATCGCCGCGGCGCCGCGCGTTCGATTGACGAGTTTCAAACCGCGCTCGGGTCCGAGCACGCTGACGGCCGTGGCCAGGCTGTCGGCGGTCACGCCGTCGCGCGCGAGGACACTCACAAGGCACTGCTCCTCGAGGCCGATTCCGGTTCGCGGATCAACGATGTGCGAGTACCGGCGCCCGCCGATGACGACGTTCTGGTAAAGGTCCCCCGAAGTGGAGACCGAGCAGTTGGCCAGGTGGAGATGGTGCGGCGCCGGGCTGCCGGGCCGCCCGTCCGAGCCAAACTCCACACGCCATCCGCGCGCTCCCGGCGGTGCCGCCCCGACCGTGATGTCGCCCGAGGCCGCGATCAGTGCATGCGGGAACCCCTGCTCACGTAACACGCGCAACGCCTCGTCCGCCGCATAACCCTTGGCGATGCCCCCGAAATCGAAGCGCATCCCGGGAACCTTCATGGTCACCGTGCGACGCCGGGCATCGAGCACCAGATTCCGCCAGCCCATGGCGCCGAGCGCTTCCTGGACAAGCCCGGGCGAAGGAAGTTCCCGATGCCGGCGCGCGCGGCGCCACAGGTTCACCACCGGTCCGACCGTCGCGTCGAACGCTCCGTCCGTCTGCCGCGCGAGGCGTCGCGAACGGTCGAGCATCTCCCACAAATCAGGACTCACCACCCCGGGAACTCCCACCGGCGTTTCGTGGGTGAACCGGTTGTTCTCACTCTCGGGATCGTAGTCGCTCAGGATGTCATTCAGCTCGGCCACGCGCGCGTAGGCGGACTCCACCGCACGCTGCGCCGCGGGTTCATCGCGGGCATGGACCACGATGCGAAACGGAATCCCCATCTGGGGACGCGTGAACTCGAGCCGCTGCCACCCGTGCGTCCCACCTTCCATGGCCGGAACGCGCTCCCCGGACGCTGGCACCGGTCCAGCCGCGAGACCCACCCATCCCGTCAGGAGAAGCACCGCCGCCGCGACGCGGATCAGGCGGATCGCCGCCCTGAATTCAAATACCAAGCACATCGGCGAGTTGGGAGGTCGAGGCGGTACCGGTGGTGCCCAACTGGTGAATCACCACGCTGGCGCCCGCCATGGAGAGTTCGAGGGACTCGCGCAGACTCGCGCCGGACGCCGAAGACGCTGTGAGGTTGGCCGTGACGGCGTCGCCCGCACCCACGATGTCGATCGGTCCGGTCACGGGAAGCGCCGGCACGTGTTCCACCGTTCCGTCCGGCAACGCCCCCACCATGCCGCGCTCCGAGAGCGTGACGAAGACCGGACGACCATGGCGACACGCCAGCTCGCGCGCCTGGGATCGGACCGAGTCGAGATCCGGGGAACCGGAGCGCCCCAGCAGGGTGGCCAGTTCCGCGGCGTTCATCTTGAGACCCACCGCCGGCCACCCAACCAGACCTTGCCGGCTGTCTGCCACCACCAGCAGTCCGGGATTCTCCTTCGCCAGATCTCCGAGCGCCTCCCGGACCCGGCGGGTCACGACGCCCGTGTCCGGGAGATCCACCTGGTCGAGCACGATGATCGCGTCCGCCGCTCCAGCCAACGCGCGCAGGGAGTCGATCAAATGATCCTCCAGCACGTCCGGAGTGGAGTTCCAGTTCTTGCTGTCGAGGCGGTTGAGTTCCTCCGGGGCCCGCCCCCGGTGCATGAGCAAGGGCTTGCAATAGGTGAAGGTCCGCCGCGTTCCCGTGGTGATGAAATGTTCCATCCGCACGCCCGGGATCGCACCCAAGGCGCGGCGAAGTTCGTATCCTTCCCCGTCGTCTCCGCAGAATCCGACCGGTGACACGCTCCCGACCCCCAGGGCGATGAGGTTGTTGAGGATGGTTCCCGATCCGCCCGGCTGGCTGCGGACGCGGACCACATTGTGAACCGGGAGTCCGGTCTCGATCGAAGCCTCGGTGCGGGCGGGATCAATCTCCAGATAGCGGTCGAGACAGAAGTCTCCCAGGAGAACCACTTTCAACCGGCCATAGCCGGACACGATCTTCTCGAAGCGATCAGGCGACACGGCGCGATTCAACAACGCCCGGGATCCCGATTCCAGCCCGGGCCCGCAGTCCGCTACTGGATCATGCCCTGCTTGCGGAGCATTTCCTCCATCGCCCGGTCCATCATCAGCTCCGCCAGTTGCAAGGTGGCCTCGTCGAGCGCCTGATTGGCCGCCTTAAGCCTCGCGGCATCCCCGATGCGCGTCTTCGGATCCTCGGTCTCCAAAGCCGCTTCCACCGCGCTCAGGGACGATTCGATGCGCTGGCGATACGCGACCTCGATTTCGGTCGCATGCTCCGCCAGGCCCTTCCTCGTGGCCGCGAGCGTCTCCCCCGCCCGGACCTTGGCCTCGATCCATTGCCGCGCCTTCATGTCGTCGAAGGCATGCTCGACCGACTCCTCGATCATCTTCTGGACGTCGGCATCGCTCACGTCCACGGCCGACTTCATCGCCACCACCTTCTGGCGCCCGGTCTTCAGATCGCGCGCGAGAACGTGCAGAATCCCATTGGCGTCGATCTCGAACTGGACGCCCACCCGGGGAACGCCCTTCGGCGCCTCTTCGAACTCCAGATCGAACCGGCCCAGGCTCCAGTTGTCCCGCGCGCGTTCGCGTTCGCCCTGGAGCACATGGATGAGCATCGATCGCTGACGATCGACCGCCGTGGTGAAGACCTCGCCGGCCTTGATGGGAATCGTCGAGTTGCGCGGGATGATGACGTTCATCAGGCCGCCGAAGGTCTCGATGCCCAGCGACAAGGGCGTGACATCCAGCAGGAGGAGGTGGGTCAGGCCGCCCGACAGGATCTCAGCCTGGATCGCCGCCCCCAACGCGACCGCCTCATCCGGGTTGACTCCCGTGTTGAGCGCGGGTCCCTTCGCACGGTGGTACTCCGCGCCCAGCCGAACGTCGCCCCGCGATTCCTCGAACTCACTGCACCCGAACCATTCGGCCACCAGCGCCCGGACCAGGGGCATCCGTGTCTGGCCTCCCACCAGCACAACCTGGTCCAGTTGATGGGCCTCGAGTTTCGCGTCCGCGAGTGCCTGAAGGCAGTGCGCGCGTGTGCGGAGGAGAATGTCCCGCGTCAAGGCCTCGAGCTCCGGGCGGGTCAGCGTCAGGCTGAAACTGAACTCGGGGGTCAGGAAGGGCAGCGCAAGCAGCGTCGACGATTCGCTGCTCAACGCGATCTTCGCCTGCTCGGCTACTTCCCGAACCCGCGCCAGGCGCTGCAAGTCCTCGGCACCCTGTTCGACCTTCGGCTCGGGACTGCGTGATCGCTCGAGAAATCGACGAAGGTCCGGTCCACCCGCCTCGTGGATCTTCGTCAGCAGGAACTCGGTGAGCCGGGTGTCGAGATCGTCACCCCCGAGGCGCGTGTTGCCATGGGTCGACAGCACTTGGAACACGCCGCCGTTCAGCTCGAGCAGCGTGAGGTCAAAGGTGCCTCCGCCCAGGTCGTACACCGCGATCTTCGCGCGGTCGCCCAGCTTATCGAGCCCGTAGGCCAACGCCGCTGCGGTCGGTTCGTTGATGATCCGCTCCACCTTCAGCCCGGCAAGTTCACCGGCGCGCATCGTCGCCGTCCGCTGGGCATCGTTGAAATATGCCGGAACGGTAATGACGGCCCGCGACACCTCGCCGCCGAGTGCGGCTTCGGCATCCCGCTTCAGCTTGCGCAGGATCTCCGCCGAGACCTCCTCAGGGGTCCACTCCCGACCCCGGATCGGAATGGTGATGGGGCCTGCTCCTGACCCCTGCACCGGGTAGGTGACCAGCATCTCCTCGCGGGGAATGTCGGCGCCGCGGCGGCCCATGAAGCGTTTGACCGAGTAGATCGTCTCGGCCGGGTGCAACGCGCGCGCGCGCTGGGCCTCGTAACCCACAATCGGCTGGTCCAACGCGCCGAGGTACACCACCGACGGCGTCAGCCGGCGCCCGGCCGAATCCGCGATGACGTAGGGAATCCCGGAATCCACCGTCGCCACGAGGGAGTTCGTCGTTCCCAGATCGATACCGACCATTTTGCTCATGCCCTCGTGAGTGTTGGGCAGGATCTCCGCTACGGCAAGCAGGCGGGTCCGCTCCCGATCCGCACAAGGTGCTTCTCGTCGCCACGACGAAATGAAGAACACGAAGGGAAGCAGGCTAAACTGCCTTCATCGGCAGCCTCGCCCTAATCCCGCGATGCATCCGTCGCGATCGACATCCAGCGAAGGATGGCATCAGTCGATCTGGCCGTGCCGGTGGCCAGGACATTGTGATCCGCTCCCCCCACGCAACGGCAGCCGTGGTAGGTCGGACAATTCGACGCCAACCACGATCGCACCCAGGGCCATGGAACGACGGGATCCCAAAACCCGGTCAAGGAGTGAACAGGGACCGCGATGCACGAGGCCCAGCTCGTCGGGTCGTTCGCTGCGATCAAGTCCAGTCGGTGCACCATCGCGGCGCGGTCCGCGCGTGTTCGTCGCCGAACGAACTCCTCCAGATCGGATGCCAAGTTCGGCGCGTTGCGGAAGCGCCAACTCGAGACCCATCGGTAGACCCGGAACCCCTGCACATACCACCCGAAGGGAAGCTTCTCCATCAGCCTCGCGCAGACCCGTGCAAGGCACGGCATCGGATGTCTCCCAAAACCGCCGGCGAGAATCAGACCCTGCGCCTTGAATTCCCGCGATCGGCCGCAAAGGGGCCAGGCCACCTGGGAGCCAAAGGACTCGGCGAGCACCCAACCTTCCCGGATCCCTCGCGACAGCAGCGCAGACTCGACAGCCCCGGCATAATCGTCGAGTCCCCACCGAATGCTGCGTGGGTACGCGAACTCCACGAATCGAACCCGCGTGGCGAGCGCATGCCTCAAGGCGCCCGCCAGCGTCCAATCGCCGTGGAGGCCTGGGAGATACACCAGTGTCGGCGAATTCGCGGAACCGTGTACCCGTATTTCCAACACCTCATGATCGCACGCTCGCTCGGGGTTGCGCACCCCGCCTCCTCCCTCGCCGGTGGCCCTCATAACCCGGCCGGCCCCCTCAATTGGCGCCCCACTTCGTGTTCTTCAGGAATGCGATGAGGTCGGCGAGCTCCTGGCGGCTCAGTTGTTCGTCCAATCCCGCGGGCATGATGCTCACCTGGCCCGGCCGCAGGTCCTTGAGGTTCGCGCGTGCGATGCGCACTTCGGCCGTGGGACCGGACGCCAGCACGATTTCCTCGCCCGTCTCGCGACGCAGCACGCCGCTCTGTTCGTCACCCTGCTGATCCGTCGCAATCCACGGCTCGTAGCTGCGCACGAAACTCGCACTCGGATACATCAGCGCCTCCAGCAGATCCCGCTCCGAACGACTGGTGCCTATGGCGGTCAGGTCGGGGCCAAGGTCGCCGCCCAGGTACCCCAAACGATGGCACGTCGCGCACGCGGCCTTCTGTCCGTTGAACACCGCCTGCCCGCGCCGGACACTGCCTTCCAACCCCTTCAACTCACCCAGCAACGCGTCCAATCGCGCGCGATCCTTCGAGGCATCCGATTGCAGACTCTCCAGCACCGCCTCCGCCCCCTGGCGCACGGACTCAGGATAGGCCGCCACCACGGCGCGTAGGTCCTCGGGACGAATCGCTCGCAGACCTTTGGCCTTCCGAAGGGCCGCCACGAGCCGTTCACCCGTCCCGGCGTCGGGGCGTCCCGCGTAGGCCGCCACGAGCTTGGGCAGTTCGAGCGGTCCCGCCGACGGCAGCCATTCCAGCGCATCGGTCCGCTGGCCGTCACTCAGCTTGAGCCGGGACACCGCCGACGCCGCCGCGAGACGGTCCGCCGACGGCTGTCCGGCATCGCTCAATACCTCCCGCAACAGGCGCCATTCGGAGTCGGTAGCCTCCGCTTCGGCGGGCAACGTGCCGGCGGCCTTCAACCGCAACCGGCGCGACCCCATCTCGGAGGACGCCACCTGCCGGAGTCCTCGGGTGATGACCGGACTTCCTTCCTTGGGAAGCGGCAAGGCGCGCACCGCATCCACCGCCGCATCCGTGATGGCCTCCACTCCCGAGTCCATCGCCCCGGCAACCGCGTCGGCCCAGCCCGGCGGGATCTCTTTGCCTCCCACCCCGGCCATGGCGCGCAAGGCCGCGACGCGCGTCTCGGTACGGAACGCCGTTTGCGCGACGCTCTCCGCGAGAAAGCCCCGTCCTTCCTGGCTTCGTGTGAACACCGGCAGAAGCGCCTCCCAATCGGACTTCTCCGCGGTGTCCGAGTCCTTCGCCCCAAGCCGGGTGCTCAGGTGCACGGTCAATCGCGGTCCCCAGTCGGCGTGCCGTTGCAACACCCATCGCGCCGCTTCGCGCACCGACTGCGCCTCGGCGCGCAGCGCCGGCAAGACGTCATCCAGGGTCAAGTTCCCGCCTGGTGCCTGCTCCAAGGCAAACAGCGCCGCGCGCCGGACGGCTGAATTCTTCGATGCCAGTCCCTCGCGAAGCTTCGCACCATCCCCAATCTCGATCAGTGCGTAAACCAGGCTGTGCTCGAGGAAGCGATCCGCGGCGTCCGCACGCGCGAGGGCCTCGAACAGGAGCGGGACGGACCCGCGATCGCCCATGCGCCCGAGGCCCTCCGCGGCGACGCGGGTCAGGCGAGCCGCCTCGACAGATGTCGCGGTCGCGGAGGCATTCCGCGCCAGCACCTCACGCAACGCCTTGGCATCCGCCGGATCGGCCTTCACGGCCAGGCGCTTCAACGGCGCCACCGGATCGCCCGCAGCCAACGAGGGCGGTCCCACCAGGCGCGCGTATTCTGCGGTCCGCACCTGGGGATCTCGACCCGCGCCGGTTCGCTCCGCGGCATCGGCGCGGCGCACGCGATAGATCGCGCCGAGAACATCCGCCTTGGCCAATTGGGAACTCGGACAACACAGCTTGTACCAGCCACCGGTATCCACCACGACCAGTGAGCCGTCGATGTCCTGCAGAACGTCCGTGGGATGAAAGTCCATCTGGTCGGACACCAGGAAATCACTGTCTTCGGTGGCATACGTCGCGCCGCGCGGAACCACCACATGGCGCGTCACCTTGCGCAGATTGAAGAGCGTGCCGAAGAGGTTGTCGGCGTACTCGCGTCCCAGTCCCTCCCCTTCGTAGCGCATCAGCGCGCAGGCCGCTGCGGGACCGTAGTGCGTCATCGCGGGAAGCAGGTCGCCCGTCTTGCGCACCCCGGGTTCGTCAAGAACACCGTTGATCTTGCCGAACACCCCGCCGTAGACCGCGTGGGCCAGTCCGTCGCGGCGCCCCGGCTGGCTCAGGTCGAGGAACGTACTGATCAGAATCGGCTCCCCGTCCGGCAGAAACGCCACTTCCACCGGGTTGTCCATTCCGCCGGACATCACGACTTCCATTTGCGAGCCGTCCGCTCGCGCCCGGAACACATGCGCCGCACGGTCCCGGACGGCCTGCCCGCGGTGGTCTTCGAGATCGAGCCGCTCGAACGCGCCCTTGGTCCAATACAGGTATCCTTCCGGTCCCAGGTACGGACCGTGCACGTCGTTGGCGCAGCCGGTCAGAACTTTCCCCTTGTACCACTCCTCCCGCCGGTCCGCGACGCCGTCGCCATCGGTATCGGTGAACTTCCAAATGCTGGGAGGTGCGGCCACGAAAACCGAACCACCGTGCCAAAGGCAGCCCTGCGGGAACATGACCCGGTCGGCGAAAACCGTGGACCGCTCGTAGCGCCCGTCCCCATCCGCATCGATCAGGCGAAGGATCCGATTCTGCGGATTCTTCAGCTGCTCCGATGGCGGCAGGTTTACCCCCGCGGAATCGGTGACGTAGAGCGCTCCCTGGTCGTCGAAGCTGGCGCTGACCGGCCGGGCGACGGCTTCCGTGCCGGGGATGCGCTCCACCATGAACCCGTCGGGCAGCGTGAAGGCGTGCCCGTTGAGCTGGACCTCGGCCGCGTTGGCCGGTGACAGGGCGGAGCTCACCAGCGCCGAAAGCAGGAGGGTCGGGATCGGTTTCATGGACCAGCGTTGTGACGAATCAGAGACGTTCGAGAACCTGGCTGCCCGGCAGCCGGGCCCCGCAGTAAAGACACTCTTCGCGCCGGCTGTTGGAGCGACGCTGGCACGAAGGACACTCGACCGGGATGGGCGTCATGCGACCGTCGGCCGCGCCATCCCGGAGATCGATGGCCTGCATGCGCGCCACGAGGTCGGAATCGGTCAGCGAGGTGCGCTCGCGCAGCAGTTCCCAGAGCGCCTGACAGGCGAGCGCGAGCCCATCCGTGCGACGCTGCAACTCCTTCACCCTCGCCGCGGTTTCCGCCGCCTGGCTCTGCGCGGATTGGGCAGTCTCCTTCGCCTCGTGAATCTTCCCCTGTTGGTAGAGGTCGAAGAGATCCATGGCCGGCCTTACTTGGCGCCGCTGCCGAGAATGACGATCGGGATCGTACGCATCAGGATCTTGAGATCGAGCCACAGCGACCAGTTGTCGATGTACTCGAGGTCCAGGCGTACCCACTCGCGAAAATCGCGCACGTTGTTGCGCCCGCTGATCTGCCACAGGCAGGTGAGTCCGGGGCGCACGCTCAGCCGCCGGCGGTGCGCCAAGTCGTCGAACCGCCGCGTCTCGTCCACCGGCAGCGGACGTGGCCCCACAAGGCTCATCTCGCCGCGCAGCACGTTGAAGAGCTGCGGAAACTCGTCGATGCTGAACTTCCTCAGGATCTTCCCGACCCCCGTGATGCGCGGGTCGTGGGTCACCTTGAACACAGGCCCGCTCATCTCGTTGAACGCGGCGAGCTCCTGCTTCCGCTGCTCGGCATCCGTCACCATGGTGCGAAACTTGTACATGGTGAAAGGCCGGCCATTGAGGCCGCTCCGCTGCTGCCGGAAGATGACCGGCCCGCGCGAAGTCAGCCGCACGGCAAGAGCGGCAAGAAGCATGGGCACCGCGAAAGCCAGCAGCAGAAGGGACGCACCAAGGACGTCGATCAACTGCTTCGCCACGCCCTGCCAGGACACTTCCGGAGCCGAACGGAAGACCATCATCGGTTGTCCGTAGAAATCGTCGACCGTGGTCCGCGAAATCTGGGTCTTGAAGAAATCCGCCAGCAACCACACCTCGACGCCCTCGAGCTCGCAGGCATGGATCACCTTCTCCAGCTGCCCGAAGAAGGTGTGCCGCGCCGCCATCACGACTCCGTTGGCCGAGTGCTCATGGAGCATATCGATCATGCGATCCAACGAAGCTTCGTTCACGTCGAGCTCGGCCATGATGCGGATCCCGTGTCGGTCGGGATGCGCGAGCTGCGCACGCAGATTCATGGTGTCCTCGGCGGCGCCAACCAGGATCAGACGACGCTCGAATTGCCCCTTCTCGAGTCCGCTGCGGATCCACCAGCGGACGAGCTCCTCTTTCAGGATGACGAGCACGAAGCTGAACATGCCGAAAAGGATGATCACCGCGCGCGAAAGCGACTCGCGGGTCAGGAACATCACGATGATGACCCCCACCGTGAGCACGGTGCACACCTTGAACAACGAGAGCAGTGTCTGGCGGCGCGACGGAAGGAGCGGCCGGCTGTAGAAGCCGTAAATGTTCATCAACACCATGGCCGCCGGCACCGTGAAGAGCATGTACCAGGCGAAATGGCGGAACGGTTCGATTTCCGGCGTACCACCAAACGCGCCGAAAAGTCGCATGAGCCACGGCCCGAGGGTCTCGGCGTTCGATCGAAGCGCAAAGGCGAGATAGAATCCCAGGGCGAACAATCCACCATCCACCACCTTGTGGATTCGGTCGCGAATGATTTTCTGACGACGCAGCATGTCAGGACGCCCGGGGAAACGGCGGGGCTAGGCTAGCCCGGTGACCCCGGCAACATCAACGATGCGGTGAAGGAACTGCCGCAGGGCCTGCCATCGGCGCTCCCAGCAGGGCCGGCGACTGGCCGGGCGCCGGCGGGTTGGCCGACATCGCGGGACCGGTGGTCAACTGGAACTCCGGCACGGCCGCCTGGATGAACCGTTCGAGGCGCGCGTACGCCTCGTCTTCGCGCCCCGGGGGACATCCCACCAAACAGCCCATATACGCCCACCGCTGCAGCTCGCCCGTGCGCGCCAAGTCCGTCGCCAGCCACCACATCCGCTGGAGATGATTGTTCGACAACCGGGTGTCCGACAGGAACCAGAACACGTAGACCGCACCCTGCGCGACGGGCGTTCCGTCGGGCTTCTTCCCTTCCCGGATCGCATCCATCCGCACCACCGGCAGTCGATATCGATGCGGGCGGTCGATGACCACCTCCAGGGGCGTGCTCTTGAGGATCCGGAACCCCTGGCCCGGCAGGCAATACTCGGGCTTGTGGATGCTGGTGCGATCGGTGCCCATGAGAACACCCGACATCTGCACCTGAAACCGATCCGGCGCGGTGTACATGCGGCGTCCGTACGTCGTGTCGCGCGGCAGCCAGTCATATTCCTCCCGCGTCACCGGCAGAAGCACCGACGAGTAGTCGAGGACGCGTTCGGGAAGCTCGATGCTGTTGGTGGTCAACGCCACCCCATCCGGATCGGACAACCTGATGTCACTCAGCTTCAGTCCGGGAGCTCCCAATCGGTGATGACTTTGGAACCGGCTGAGCAACGCGGCAGTCAGCCCCATGAGGACGAAGCCGATCAGCGCCACGCGCGTGGAGAGTCCTTTGCTCATGAAGCTGCTCCGCTGGCCGCCGGGGCCGTCGCGGGATTGGAGTCCATCGTTTCACCGGGTTCGCGCAACCACCGGCCCAGCGCCCCCAGCCCGAGGAAGGCGGGAACGTAGGGAAGCAGACTCATCAGTCCATTGTCGTGCACCCAGTTTCCGGCCTCCTGACCGAAGGCTTCCGCAGCAAGGATGATGAGCGTCAGGCGAAGGACGTTGCCCGCCACCGCCAGCGGAAAGGCGGAAAGGACGACCAGCAGCCGGCGCCACGGCCGTTCGAGCGTGACGAAGGCATACACGGAGGCCAACGCCAGCGTCGCGGTCAGGCTTCGCAATCCGCCGCACGCGGCCGCGACCTCATAGCGGAAGGTTCCCTGGGCGTCGAAGATCTGGGTGCCCTGCTGGATCAGGGCAATGCCCAGGACGTGCTGGCTGAACCAGGTCGTGATCTGCGTGGCCAGCATCCGCAATGGGAAGGTGACCGTCTCCGCGAGGGTTCCCAGCGGCACGCAGAACACGAACAGAAAGCAGGGGAAGAAAAGGGCCTTCATCATGGCC
>CAZYJB010000024.1:0-13092 GCA_964647675.1 uncultured Verrucomicrobiota bacterium
GGATCAACGCAGACTTTCGAGGCCACGGTCTGGGCCAGGAAATCGACCCGGCCCGTCGCCAGCGCGCGGGCCAGGGTGCGGCGCGCGTCGTACTTGGCCTGGACGGGACAGATGGGCGTGCAGTTCGTGTTGCCCTGGCAACGCTGGCCGACCTCGTCCTGATGCGCGCTGACCGATCCCGAAGGCTGGTAGCCGCGTCCCTGGCCGTAGGCCGGATTTGGCACGCCGTTCCGCGCCTGGGGAATGCCCCGGACACGAAGCGGGTACCGGCCGTTCCCGGCCCGAACCTCCGCGCCTGCCAGGCCGTCGGCGATCAGCGTATCCAGATACGTGCGCGGCATTCCGCGCATGGGATACACATAGCCCGGCTCGAAGGTGATGCCGGCGTACGCCTGTTCCTCCACGTCCGCCGACACTCCGAGCTCGAACTCGGCGCGGCGGTAATAAGGCATGAGCGCCTCGTACCCCAACGGCCAGTCCAACCCCTGCCCGAACCGCGTGCGCATCTGGAAATCCTCGGGCAGCATGCGCGGCACGTTGCCCTGCCAGTGCATGGTGGTTCCCCCGGTGACGCGGGCGTAGGTCCCGTCCAGCACCGTGGGCCCCCGCTGGACAACATATCCCGAGGCATCCTCGCGCCCGTCCAGGAACGGCCTGAAATCCGTCTCCACCGGGGTGTTCGCATTCGGATTCGCACGATAGGGCGAGTTGGCGCCCTTGAAGAGCGCCGAATAGAATCTCGTGACATAGGCGTCGTAGCCGCCGGCAGTAAGATCGTCACCCGCGCCGGCCTCGACCACGAGAATGCGAAGACCGCCCTGTTTTTGCGCCAACTCACTCGCCACGATCGCCCCACTCACTCCCGCTCCAATGACCACCACGTCATAGTCGGTGCGCGTCGCGGCATGGAGATCCACGCGGCCGTCCCCCCGCAACGGGGCCCTGCGATCGACGCCCAAACCGCTCGCAGGGCTCACGGATAGCCCTCCGCCGGGCCGGCAGGAGCCACCGTGGAAGGGCAAAGTTCCCTCGAGAGTCTTGGCAAATGCATGGGCGTCATCATCCGGCGCGGAATGCGCCGGACCCTTGGAACGACGGTGAGTCGACGTTAGGGAGAAGAGTGAGTCATGTCAATGGACGGTTACCCGCGCGTGTGACTTTGAGGTATCTATCAAGTGAATAGTATTGCGTCGCTTCTTTCATTCCGCCGACCTGTTCATCGCTCCTCCAGCAGGAGCTCGAAGCTCCGTGGCTCGACGCGCACCCCGCCCGAGAACGGGTATTCCAACGCCGAAAGCAGGAACAACTGCAGCATGAGCGACATGGCCAGCATGGCGGTCAACGCCGCCTGCGCCGACGCGTTTCGAAGTCGGAAGAAATAGCTGAAGCCGACGGTCAGGACGGCGCCGGCGATCAGCACTGCCCACATCGCGCGCGGAAGGCCCTGCCGGGCGGACAGCGCGCGCGCGCGCCGCGCTTCGGTCAGATCCACGAGGGCATCCATCGTCTTCTCCCATAGCGCCAGGTCACGGTCCGAAGCCGGAGAAAAACCCCGCAGTTGTTCCCACATCTCGTCGACCTCGCGGCTGCGGACTTGGATCGGAATTCCCTGAGCCATGGCCGGCCACTCCTCGCCCAGCACCCGTTCGACGTAGCGGTACAACACGCCTTGCAGCGCCAGACGGGTCTCGAGGGCCGTCGAGTCGGTCAGCCGAATCAAATCCATGACCTTGGACGCCTCGCGATCGGCGGTCTCTTCCGCTTCACGGAACTCTTCCCAGAGACCGACCACGGCGAGTGCGAGCAGCACGGCGTAGATGGCACCCACCACACCGTACAGGAAGCCGGCGACCTCCTTGTGCTCTTCCATGACCTCATGCGGGGCGAAGCGCCGAACGAGGAAGGCACCGGCCAGCGAGAGCACCACGCCGCCGAAAAGAAACTGGAAGATCAGGAGGCCCATGCGAGTCGTGCGGCCGCGTGCCACCGGACGGTGGCGGGGTCTGCCGTACGACTCCTTGGATCCACAGGGCGCTGCGCGGGGAAGGCCGCGGGCCCCCGCCGGGGGGCCATGGCCCGCCGCGCAACGTCGCGCCGCGTCATGGATGGCGTGTCCAAGCGCTGCCGACGGTCGGGGTTGCATGACCGGGATGTCAAGGCCTGGGTCCGCTTTCACGAATTCGGGAACCCTGTGTGGGACAACAGGATCGTGCGATCCCGGCCCACCGCGTCGAAGCGCGACGGAAGGGCCCGCCGTACCTCACAACCTCGGTCTCACGACGTCGCCGGTTCAATCCACAGCCCGCGCCAGACGGAGCGGGCGCGCCACCATCGTCGAGTCGGATGGCGCATCGGGTGTCGCTCAGTCGGACGTCGACACCAGGGGCGCCCGCTGGGCCGATCGCGCCTTCGCCAACGCCCACGCGAGTGCGAAGTCCGCCACCTCTTCCCAGCCCTTCTCCGCGATGAGGTAGTGGCTGCGCCCGGGAAACTCGCGGTACTCGGTCGCCACCGGGCTCACCCGGTGCTTGCCGAAGATCTTTCGACTGAGCGAGGCGGGCATGATCACGTCCTTTGCTCCACCTACTAACAGCAGCGGCGCGCGGCGTGGATTGCGGAAGTTCACGGTCGAAAGGGCGTTCGGAGTGAGATTGGCGAGCGCCGCCTGGAAGATCGCGCGTCCGGAGGCGGGGATCGCCTGCTGTTCGTAGGCTGCCTTCGCCTCCGCCTCCGAAAGCGTGTTGGCAAAAACCCGCCACCATTGCCGGAAGGAAAACAGGAATGTCCCGCGGTAGGTGCGCGGATTCAGGAGCGCGGGTGCCAGCGCAAGGTAAGTGGACACCGGCAGCACTTGGATCCCTCGCGGCGGCACCGAATCGATCGCCACCCCCGCCACGCCCAGCCCACGGTCGATCAGCAACTGCGTGATGAGTCCGCCATACGAATGCCCCATCAGGATCGGCGGCTCGGGCAGGTCCCCGATGATCCGTGCATAGTGCGCCACCACTTCCCGGATCCCGATGCCGCGCAGGCCTGAGGGATCCCGGCGCATGGCGGCGACATCGCCGCGGATCCCGGGCCATGCGGGCGCGAGCACCCGATGCCCAGCAGCTTCGTAGCGCCCGCGGAAGTGGTCCCAACTCAAGGGTGTGACCCATAGTCCGTGGATTAGGACGATGGCCGGTTTGTTCGGACTCATGGCAGTTTGGAGGGCGCTGGATTCACGTCGCCAACCTCATAAGCGGCATTCGCGTTCCGAAGGGACAACCGCTTTGCCAGAAACGACAGGGATCCTTGCGCCCGCGGCGCAGGCTTGACCAGCAGTGCCGATTGGCTGCGGGTTGGCAGTGATCCATGTCGACGTCGCCTCTCCTTCGCCCCGGTGGTCGCCGTTTGCGATCCGCGCTCTCCCGATGCCCCGCATTTGCCTCAGGGCTTCTCGCCGTTTCAGCGGTGGGCTTGGCGGCCTGCTCCACCACCACGCCCTCTGCAGACGCGTCGGGTTCCGCGTCCCCTCCCACCTGGTCGCCGGCACTCGAACCGTTTCCCCGCGGGATCGTCTACCATGCGGCCTTCGACGCGGGAACGAAGGCGGAGCATTGGCCGGGGGATTTCGAACTCGTGGAAGCTCCTCCGCCGGGCGCAAACTGGCGCGCGGCCAGAAGCGTTCCGCGCAAGGATGGCGCCGGCACTTTTGTCAGCCTCCCCATCCAGCCCCCGCGTCCGGTCGGCCTGCATACCAAGCTCCGCTTCCGCTATCACCTGACCGGCGCCAGGGCCCTGACCGTTCAGGTCTTCGACGCGACGGTGCAGGACAACCGGCACGTGCGGCTTGAATCGCTTCGCGAAGGCGCCTGGACCACGGTTCAGGTCGATCTGACCCGTGACTCCCGGCGGAACGACGGCACCTCGCCCTCGCCTTTCCCTGCAGGTTATCTGGTCGACGACATCTTCTTTTTCGTCGGAGGACCCGGCGCGGCATCGGCGGTGCTGCACCTCGACGAGGTGGTCCTGTTCGATGCCGCGCCGAGCGCGCGCTGACGGAAGGCGCCCCGACCTTCAGCCATCCCTGGTGCCGAACCCGCCGGATTTCCTCGCGCATTCCATCGCCTCGCGAAGTTCACCCCGGCCGCCTTTGCGCTCGATCCACCGCGTCGCAGCCCCTAGGCTCCGGTCACCCACGGCGCGAAACGCAGTCCGACCAAGTCCCAAACGATGCGCCCGCACCCCATCCAGCCCCTCAATGCATGAGTGACGCCGCCGCCATGCGAGCATTGCATCGCCGCGCCTTCCTTCGCCGGGGCGTGCAGGGGCTCGGCGCGGTGGCGCTGGCTTCGTTGATGGCACCGAGCGCGGTCCGAGCCGCCCCGGTGCGGGGTGTCCTGGGAACCCTTCCCCTGCCCCGGCGCGCCAAACGCGTGATCTGGCTCACCATGGCCGGCGGGCCGTCCCAGCTCGAACTGTTCGATCCCAAGCCACAGCTCGCCCGCCTCGACGGCACGCCCATGCCCGAGAGCTTTACGCGCGGCCAGCAGCTCGCCCAGTTGCAGGGAGAATCGCTGTACTGCCAGGGTCCGGTTTTTCCCTTTGCGCGCTTCGGAAAGAGTCAGACCGAAATCAGCACGCTTCTCCCGCACCTCGGCTCGATCCTCGACGACGTCTGCCTGATTCGCTCGATGACCACCGACGCCATCAATCACGACCCGGCGCACATGTTCATGAACACCGGGTCCCAGATCGCGGGACGTCCATCGATGGGCGCCTGGGTCACCTACGGGCTCGGTTCGGAATCCGAGGATCTGCCCGGATTTGTGGTCGCGGTCTCGACCGGAAAGGGTCGCTCGCCACAACCGATTGCGGCGCGGCAATGGAGCAGCGGGTTCCTGCCCAGCCGCCACCAAGGCGTGCAATTGCGCAGTGAAGGGGACCCGGTGCATTACCTCTCCAATCCGCGCGGCGTCGCTCGGGAACGGCAGGGCGAAGATGTGAAGGCGATCGTCGGCCTGAACCGCGCGCATCATGCGCAGATCGCCGACCCGGAGATCGAGACGCGCATCGCCCAGTACGAAATGGCCTTCCGCATGCAGGCCAGCGTGCCCGGGCTGATGGATTTCTCCGATGAAAAGCCGGGGACCTTTGACGCCTACGGCTGCCAGCCGGGCGACGGGTCCTTCGCTTCCAACTGCATCCTGGCGCGCCGGCTCGCGGAGCGCGGAACGCGCTTCATCCAGCTCTATCACCGCGACTGGGATCATCACAGCCAGCTGCGTGAGGAACTGCCGTTGCGCACCGCCGAGGTGGACCGCGCCTGCGCCGCGCTTATTCGCGACCTGCAGCAACGCGGCCTGTTCGAGGAAACCCTCGTCGTCTGGTCAGGCGAGTTCGGGCGCACGCCGATGGCTCAGCGCAGCAAGGGCACGCTCGGCCGCGATCACCACAACAAGGCGATGTCCATGTGGCTGGCCGGCGCCGGCATCCAGCGCGGGATGGTCTTCGGGGCCACCGACGAGCTCGGCTACGCGGCCGTGGAAAACACGGTCACGGTGCACGATCTTCACGCCACCATGCTGCACCTGCTCGGCATCCGGCACGACACGTTCACCTTCAAGTTCCAGGGCCTCGACGCGCGCCTCAGCGGCGTCGAGCCGGCGCGCGTCATCCAGGAGATCCTGACCTGACGGCGCTGGACGCAAGGCGGGGAAGGACGCTCGAAGTTTCTTCGATTACCGCCGCACAAGGCGCGACCCTCACGTCGTGACGCTACGTTCCTGGCCCCTGCTCCGCAATCTGGGTGCCCTCGCTTTGTTCGCCCTGCTGGCCACGACCGTGGCGGTGCTGCTGCTCCGCCCGTCGCGCGCGGTGAGCGAAGCGCTCGCGCGCCGAGCCGCGGCGACCGAACTACTGGGCCGTGAAGTGGCCCGCGCTCACCCCGGCGGCGACGTGCTCGTGCTGGCCAACCCTTTCGCGCGCCACGCCAGTCCGCGCGAGGCCACGGTGCAGTTCGAACAGGCGGCCCTGCGCGGGTTGCGCCGCGGGCTCGGAAGCAGCATTACGGTGACGGTCGTGTGGCCCGAAGTTCCACCCGAGATCGCGGCCCATCCGGAATCCGTGGCGCTGCCCCCCAACACCCGCACGCCCCTGAGCTTTCTCATCCGACCGGAGTCCGTCGACACGCTCGCCCAGGCGCATCCCAGGGCCCGCACCCTCGTCAGTCTGATCGGACTCCCGGCCGGCGTGGAAAAACTGGCGGTCTGGCGGGACGATCCGCCCAGGGGCTTTGCGCTGTTGCTTCCGGACCTGCGCGTGTTGGGCGACCCGGCCCGCGCCTTGGAGGCCTTCGAGCGTGGCAGGCTGCTGGCCACTGTCGTGGAGGAACCCGGGAGCGGAACGGCGCGGCTGGTGACGCGCGACAACGCGGCGAAGGTCCTTCGGGAACAGCCGGGGTGGTTGGGGTTCTGACGATCGGTCGAGTCAACTGCGTTGCGGTTGCGGTTCATGAGATCGGACGCCCCAGATCCCGGGGTAGGCCCCCGGCCAACCCCGGGCTGCGGATCGAATCCCTTCAGGATTCTTGTGGCACCGCGCCTCCCCTTCGGTTGGAGCCCGGCAAGGACCTAATCGGGCGGGGCAACGCCCCGCAAGGTGACAGCCCAGGGCGTCAGCCCTGGGTCGGAAATGCACAAATCGAGGTGCGTCCTGAAGGGACGCGAGGCGGATGGTGGACACGCCGGAATCCAGCGCGCGCGGGAGACCGGCGGCGAGCCGCCGCATTCCAAACCGCCGCCGGGGCAGCGGCGACTTCCCACGTCACGGCAGCGGCACGCGCGGCCATCCTTCCACGGCGAGGCCGAAGTCGCGCTCGGTAAACACCCAGATCACCACGCGCTTCCGTTCGAGATACGCGGGGCGCACGCGCAGCTCCCGTCGCACGAGCGTGGCGCCCCCCCCATCGTTCACCAGCGATAGCAGCGGTTGCTTCAGCTCCCGCGCAAGATGCGCCACGAATCCGGCCGAGCCCGGCGTGTCCCTCTGAAAGACTCGCAGAAAACTGTCCCCCATCACCAGGATCTCGGCCTCGGGTGACTCCTCGAACAGGCCTCCCGTGTCCCGCCGCACCACCTGTTGGCACACCACCGATTCCGGCTCGACCCGCGCCTCGATCGGCGGGGATCTCAGCATCTGCACGAGATCGCCGAGGCGGCGGACTGAAGCCTCCTTCTCCACGTACTCCACGTCGCCAACGCTTACCCCTCCAAGCGTCACCAGCCGATGCGCCAGATGTCGCGCCGCGAGCGCCACCCCGGCGGGCGACCAATGGGTGTCCTGCGCGAGGTAAAGGAGCGGCTGCGTTCTGTCCGCTTCCACACGGCGCGCCGCGGCAAACACCGGGAACAGGTCCAGGATCTCCACGCGTGCCTCCCTCAAACGCTGCATGATCGCTTGCGTGCGCGGCGCGTGAACGTCAGGCAGGACCCCACCGCCGCGTGTGGTCACGAACTCAGGATAGATCGCTTCCTTGTTGGGGACCGGCACAACCACGAGATGAATGCCCCGCGCCGAAAGCTGGTCGCGGAAGTCGGTGATCGCCGCGACCGGATCGCGGCTCGCGCCCGCGTACCCGGCAGGACTGGGGCGCGAAAGGAGGTAGGACAACCCCGGTTTGTAGAAGAACCAGCCGTCGCGCCCGAGGCCGACCTTCGCACCACCGTCCTTCAGCAGCGCATACTGAGCGAACTGCATCCACGGACGACTCGCGAGCGCGGCCCAGTTCGCGTCCTCGAGCTGGTGCTCGTAAGCGCGAAGAGTGGCGGCGGTTGGGGCCTGCCCAAACACCGCGAGCGCGCGAACCTCCCCGTCTTCCCGCAACTCCACGAGCGCTTGCACCAGCGGCACGCCCGCCAGGATTCCGAGAAACCCCAGGATCAACGCCCACCTTGGATCACGCCAGCGAGTCATGGTCGTCAGAACTGAAAGTAGAGGAACGGATTGAATGCCTGCGTGAACATCCCCGCGAGCGAGACGAGGAACAACGGGAGGAGGATCCCGACGCGCCGCCAGGTCACCGGGAGCTGCGCCCAATCGTGCGCCTGGAAGGGTTGGAAGACCAGGACACCACCCACGAGGAGCACCAGCACGTGGTAGGGCGAGTACAGCAGGCCCGCCAGCAGCGGTGATCCATTCCCGACCGTGCCCCAGCCCAGCATCGCCCCGAAGTATGCCCCCGCCGAAGGCAGGTCCTCCGCGCGGAACAGAACCCACGAGAACAGCACCAGCACGAAGGTCAGGCCGATACGCAGCGGACGCGGCAGATACGCATAGGGACTCCGCTTGCCCAGCCAGCGTTCGAGCATCAGCAGCGCCCCATGAAACGCACCCCACAGGACGAAGTTCCATTTCGCACCGTGCCAAAGTCCGCCCAGGAGCATGACGATCGCGAGATTGTAGTAGGTGCGCGCTTCGCCCTTCCGGTTTCCGCCCAGCGCGACGTACAGGTAATCGCGCAACACCATCGACAGAGAGATGTGCCAGCGCCGCCAGAGGTCGGTGATGCTCTCCGATCGGTATGGGGCATCGAAGTTCCGCGGGAACTCGAAACCAAGCATTCGCCCCAGGCCCACCGCCATGTCGGAGTAGCCGCAGAAATCGAAGTAGATCTGGAACGCGTACGCCACGACCCCGACCCAGGCGTCCCAGGGCAGCGGCTGCGCGGCACCGAAGGCCGCGTCGGCAACCAGCCCGCACGGATTGGCGAGCAGGATCTTCTTGGCGAAGCCGACGATGAAGATCGCCACGCCCGAAGCAAATCGCCCCACGGTGTGGTCGCGGTCGAGCAACTGTGCCGCCAGCGTCTTGTAGCGGATGATCGGGCCTGCCACGAGGTCGGGAAACAACGCGACGAACGCCGAGAAATCCGCGAACGACTTCGCCGGCGCGGCATGTCCGCGGTACAGGTCGATGATGTAGGTGAGCGAATGGAAGGTGTAGAAGGAGATGCCGATCGGCAGCACCACCGGCAGAACCGCAAAGGTCGCGGCGCCCACCGCCTCGAGCAGGCGGTTCGCCGTCTCCGCGGCGAACAGGAAGTATTTGAAGAAACCGAGCAGGCCGAGATTGGTGACGACGCAGGCAGCCACGGCCACGCGCTGCTGTGCGCGGGTCGCGCCCGGGCGCGTGATGACGCGTCCCCACACGAAATCGAGCACCGTCGTGAACAGCATCAGCCCCGCGAACCACGGTTCCCACCAGCCGTAGAACACGTAGCTGCCCAGCGTGATCCACAGGTTGCGCCAGCGGAACGGCAGCCCGAAGTAAACGAGCAGGAACAGCGGCAGGAAGTAGAAGACGAAAATCTGGGTGGTGAAAACCATGCGCGATGCCGCCGTCGCCTCAGGTCTCGACCAACACCGCAGTCCTTCGCAAAGCCAAAATGGCGGCGACCACGGAATTCGCGACCACCCTGGTCATTTCCGACGGGGCGACACCCAGCGCATCGTTCCGCTTCCCGAGGCGAGCGCCCGGGCGCGCAAGCACGCGCCGTGCCGCGCTTACGCCAACGGCACCGACGCCGGATGGGCCGCGCGCCGGATCAGCAGTCCGGCGAATTCGCGCCGCCCGCTCCACAGCAGAAAGAGCGCCATCGCCGAGATCGCGAGGATCATCGGCGAGAACAAGCCCTCGCCCCCCATCACGAAGCCGTGAAAGGCGAGGATGTTGAGAATGATCGGCCCCAGGACCAGCAATCCGAGATTCCGCGTCTTCGGAATCGCGACGAGAATGCCACCCAGGACCTCGAAGATCTTCACGAAGGTCAGGTATCCGGTCGGACCGAACGCCGCCATGAACTTCCCGGCGGGAGTGGTCTCCGGCGGGGGAGGAGGCAGGGGGACGAGTTGGAACAGAACGACCACGCCCGAGGCGATGAACAACAGGCCCAGCAGGGCCCCGACGATGGCGGCAACGAGTTTCATGGTGGATTCGAGACGGTCAGCGATCAGACGACGGATGCCCCCGGCGTCGGCATGAGGGACGTCGGTTGGTGGATTCGGAATTGCCGATCTGGATGCATTCCGCAGGGACGACGAACAGACGGCGCCCCCAAGGACACCTGATCGCACCTCCCTTTGCACCCCTCATCCGCCAGACCCCTCGCAGCCACGGGCGTGCAGCCGGCGCTAAATCGCGTGGCTGGCCGGGTCGCGAACACGCCCCAGCGCCGCCAGCGCCAATCGGTGGGTCGCGAGCGCCGTCCCGCCGCTCGGCATCTCCAGTGTGCCAACCCGTGGCCCGCGCCTCACCCTCCTCCCCGGATCAAGCCGCGAACCCGAACCCGCGGTTCATCCCTCAACCGCCGCGACTTTCTCCGATCGGCAGGTCATCGCGTAAACCCGCTCCGCACCCGACAACCCGAGGTTGACGAGGTCTTCGTCGGAGAGAATCTCCGCGGCGCGCACATGGCCATCGGAGGTCCCCCGCGCGTAGGCGTATCGTTGGAGGTCGAACCGGGGCACTTCCCCGATCTTCTCGCCCGTCCCGCTTCGATGGATCGTGACCTTCATGGACCATTCCTCCCTTTGGAACGGTCTCACTGCGCTCCTCCCCGGCCACCTTGGCAAGCGCAAGTTATTCACCGGTCGCTCACCCTCGCCGAATCTTCGCCACGGCTCGGCACGCATCCCGGAGCCAGCCCGTCCCCGGTCCCACGTTTACCTTCGACCCCACGACCTCCGTTCGCGGCAATCAAACCAAGAGTCCAATCCGGGAACCCGCCCCCGCCGCCTGGGCGGACCGGACATCCTGGCGGTGGCCGCTGAATCCAGACGCGGCGGGCGGAAAGGTTCCTCGCCGAGCGCCCGCGGCAGTCGCCAAACCGTAGGCAGGGTAGACCTGTTCCCCGTGGGAAAGCCCGAATCGGTGGAGGTCCTTGCGCGACAGAATCTCGCCGGCGCCGACGTGACCGTCGGCGGTCGCGTTGGAGTTCGCGAACCGAAACAAGTCGAATCTCCGCACGGTTCCGACCGCGTCTCCCGTCCCGCTCCGATGGATGGTCACAATCATATTCAGAACTTTCCGACTCCCTGGATGGAGCCCGTTATCCCACGCGATAGCGAGGTCTATCGGAAGACATCGTCGCACGCGAAGCGGGATGACGCGGGCGCGGGACAACGTCGGTCCCTGACCGACGAGCAGTCCCTCGCCGCCGGACTCCACTCCCTTATCAGTCCGGCTCTAATCCTGAAGGACGTGGCAGTTGTAGCCGCCCGGGTTCTTGACCAGGTATTTTTGGTGGTAGTCCTCCGCAGGATAAAACTTCGAGGCGATCGTGATCTCGGTCGTGATCGGATCCCTGAACTTCCTGTCCGCTTCGAGCTTCGCTTTCACCCGTTCCGCGGTTCGCTTCTGCCCGTCGCTGGTATAAAAAATCGCCGAGCGATACTGCGTGCCCACATCGTTGTGTTGCCGGTTCAGCGTGGTGGGATCATGCATCCTGAAGAAGTACCCCAGCAGTTGCTCGTAACTGAGCCGTGATGGGTCGAAGTCCACTTGGATGGCTTCCGCATGTCCCGTCTTGCCGGTGCAGACATCCTTGTAGTTCGGATTCGGTGTCTTGCCACCGCTGTAGCCGACGGTCGTCCCGGTGACGCCCGGGATCTTACGCAGGATCTCCTCCATGCCCCAGAAACAGCCTCCCGCCAGAATGGCAGTCTCGGTTTTCGACGCCTGGATCAGTCCCGCCGCGACAAACGGCGCGAGATGCCTTCCATAGCCGGCCGCCTCCATTTCCTCGACCGGAACGAATCTCAGGGCAGCGGAATTGATGCAGTAACGCATGCCGCCTTTGTCCCGCGGACCATCGTCGAACAAGTGGCCAAGGTGCGAGTCGGCGATCTTGGAACGTACTTCGGTTCGCACCCTTCCGAGGCTGGCATCCTCTTTCTCGGCGATGTCGGTGCCCGGAATCGGCGCGGTGAAGCTGGGCCAACCTGTTCCGGAGTCGAACTTGTCCAGCGAACTGAAAAGCGGCTCCCCCGACACGACGTCGACGTAGATGCCCGGTTTGTGATTGTCCCAATAGGCGTTTCGAAACGGCGGCTCGGTTCCGCATTGCTGGGTGACCTCGAACTGCTCGGCGGTCAGGGTCTTCTTCAGCGAGTGCGCATCAGGCTTCTTGTAGTCGGTCATTTCTGGTTGGAAAGGTTCCGAAGCCTTCCTCGGTGGGGCCGCCACCCGGCCACCGCGTGTCCAGCTTATCATCCCGACGACCAAGGCCAACGCGATGGCCGCCCCCAGGAGGTGCTTTGCTGAGTTCATAGATACATTGGGTTGGCTGACGTGGTGATGGTCCAGGGTCGTTGGTCCACGGCGTCCTGCCGGAGGCATCAGGAGTGGGTCGTGCTTCGCGATCGAAGCTTACACCGCACGATCCCGAATCCTGGGGGCTGAATCTCGACGGTCACCTCTTCGATTTCAACCATCTCTCGGGTCCGGATCCGATCGGGCCCCGTCATGCCGCGCGCGCGCGAGAACCCTGCACGGTTGCCCGCCCGACTGCTGCTGGGCGATCCAGCCAGGCGGGGCAACGCCCCGCAAGGTGACAGCCCAGGGCCCGCCGGCCCTGGGTACGCCCAGCGCCAGCGATGTCGCGTCCTGAAGGGACGCAAGGTCTCAATGCGCGAGGCTTCGGACGCCCGGTCGGAGCCCCGGCCGCCTCCGGATGGATCAACCGAGGGACGACGCCGCAGCCTCTTGGAATTCGCAACCGATCGAGCAGCGATTTGCTCGAACACCACCCCGTTGCCCTGAACTCTGCCCAGATCCACGTCGCCGATTGTCTAATGTCAATGTTTGACCCCATTGCCTAGTGTTTGACCCCATTGCCTAGTGCCGAGTGTGCTAGGACACGCGGGAGACGGCGAAGTTCCTGACGGGGTATTCCGGGGGCCGTTCAACCGTATGGGTCAAGCTAGCCCCGTCTGACGGGTGTCGATTCCGGGGGGTGGGCTGTGGAGCGTGAGTTCAACCGGTTTGATCGGGCCGACCGAGCGGCGCCGCTTCATACGGAACGGGCGACCGAGGAGATCCTGGTTGCATGCC
>CAZYJB010000025.1:0-13015 GCA_964647675.1 uncultured Verrucomicrobiota bacterium
GCCAGCGAACGTCGTGTTCCGGGCTTATCCACAATCCGGACGACTCGATCCGGACGTCGTGGCCTTCCCGTGGGCGGATGTGGAGACGGTGCGGACCCAAGGCCACGGGGCCGCCGAATTGGTAGGTGGTCAGGTGTTCGATCTTGAGACGGCGCATGGATGGAGGCGGGGTGGGGGAGACGATGCGAACGGCAAAGCTGAAGCACCGGACGAGGCGGCGCCGCATGGCTGCCGTTGGGCCGCGACGCGGCAATCCGGGGATTCCAACGGCCGAGGGACCCGGCTGACGTCGCGGTGGACGCGCAGCGTCGACGGTGGAACTGGCTCAATTCACCGCGAAGTATGCCAACACCAGAGCGCCCACCAAGGCCGCGAGCAGAAACCCCGCCATCAACGCATCCACGGCCCACCGCCGGACGCCCGCCATTTTCATTGAGAACCAGTTCATAGGAACACCTACGCCAAAACCTTCTCCGACCTCGATGTCATGGGGACAGCCGCACCCGGCAAACGCAAGACATCCCTCCGATTATATTGAGGAGACGTCGCCCGCCGCATCGCTCCGCACGCCGCGATGACGGGCCATCCAGTGCGATTCCGGGACGCGCCCGCCGGTCCTTTCGAAGGCACGGCGGCAGCCACAGGGGAAATTGTCGGACCGCCCCCGGCTGCGATCTCCGATGAATCTTCGTGACGCAGGACATGGGCTCACGGACGGTGGGTCCCATGGAGAACCAGTTTCGCCTGCAGGATGCCCTTGAACGCCTCCAGAAACTCTTTCCCGCCGCGCTCTCGGGCATTGCGACGACCGGGACGTCCTTGTGGACCGACGAGGGAGTGGAAGTCGGATTCCTCGGCGGCGCCATCCAACGAAGTGGTTGGACGCTTCTGCAGGAGCGCTACGAGGCACGACTCAAGACACTCCGCGAGGAGTCGCCCCTGATGTTCGAGTCCACCAAGGAGACCATCGCGCTTCAGTGCCGTGCCTTCCACGACGTGATGAACGAATTCGATTCGGCGCGTCGCAGGGCGGTTACCCGGGCCGTGCGTCGGCAGACTCACGACATCCGCCCTGTTGACCTTCGCGATCTCCCGGCCGTCCCCGTCCCTTGATTCCCTGCGCAGCCCGCGCGCGAGTCATGGCGTGCGAGGCTCGGGCGGTGGGCCGGTGCGCTCGATCACCTCGACCAGGATGGGGAAATGGTCGGAGGGCAGTCGCGCCTGATGATCGCGGAACTTCACTTCCTTGGGAAAGTTCGCCGAGGGCGCGTCACCCGCGGGACGTGGCGCCGGGGCGCGGTAGGAGTCGGTGAGCACGCCGTACCGCAGGGCCTTGAAGTGCCGCGAGAGGAAGATGTGATCGATGCGGCTCTCGGTCCTGGCGTTGGGATCGAAGGCATTCGCGGTGCCGTTCAGCGCATAGCGGATGGCGGCGGTGTCGTGGGCGTCGGCGAAGTCCCCGGACCCGGCGATGATGCGATAGCCTTCGCTGTTCTGGTCGACGTTGAAGTCGCCGGTGAGCAGGACGGGTTGGTCGCCGGCGATCTCACGTATCTTGCGCAGGATGAGTCGCGCGCTCTCGAGCCGCGCGCGGACGCCGACGTGGTCGAAGTGGAGATTGAATGCAAAGAACTGGCGCTGATCCGCCGCTTCCTGAAGCTTCACCCAGGTGCAGATCCGTGGAAGGGCGGCGTCCCAGCCTTTCCCAGGGACGTCAGGGGTCTCTGAGAACCAGAAGTCGCCGCCTTCGAGCAGGCGGAATTTGTCCTTTCGGTAGAAGATGGCGGCATGTTCGCCGCGCTCCTTGCCGTCGTCGCGCCCGTGGCCCGCGTAGGCAAACTCCGGCATGAGCTGCTGCAGCGTCTGGAGCTGGTGATGGAGCGCTTCCTGGACTCCGAGCACGTCGAAGTTGTGAAACCGGATCAGGCCGGCGACGACCGGGGCGCGCTGGTCCCAACCGTTGCCGCGCTCCACGTCGCCCTGGTTGGCGTAGCGGATGTTGAAGGAGCCGACGATCAAGGCGTGCGCCGGCCGGCAAAGCAGCGCGACGACGAGGAGGAGGGCGGAGAACGTAAACTTTGGGGTCATGGGCCGGTACCGTAGGGAGGCCGCCTCAAACCTGCTTGCGAAGTCTCTCGAACACTCCGGTTTCCCGACTTGCTCGAAGGAATACGCCACCGCGGCTCAGCTCAACTCCGGGCCGGAGCGTTCGAGACGGTCCAACGGCGCGCGAGGAACAGGGCAAGCACTCCCGCAGCGCCCACGAGACCTGGCCCTGCCTCCGGTACCGGGGCCAGCTCGATATTGAGTCCGTAAGGGAAATTGCCGGTGCTCGAGTCCTGGATCCAGACCGCATAATCCCCCGCCGGCAGCGGCGCCACAAAGCCTGACGACCCGTTGCCGGATGTGGCGAGGATCGGGAGCAGGTCAGAGCCGACGTCCGAGGGCGCGAGGTGATGCCATCCGAGCAGCCCTGTCGCGTCCGGCGGGAACGTCGGCAGCGTCACCTGATTCCCAGCCTGCAGACCGATGAAGCCGACCGCCCGGGTGGTGGCCCCGGACAGCACGTCCAGCGCGACCCATTCCAAGCCGGCCGGCACGGTAAAGGTGAAGTAGTCGCGGAAGTTGCCGGGAGACCCATTGCCCGTCGCGCCAAGAACATGGTTGGATCCACTCGCGAGGTCTTTGACGAGGGTGGGAGATGTTCCGACGTCTGCAAAATCGCCGCTGACCGACTCGTCATAGACGGTAATCGCCGAGGCGGAAAGGCCCGGGACCAGCAGCGCCGCGAAGGCGACGCCGAGGCCCGTGGTACGGGTGAACGGCAGTAGGGATCGAAGAGGCTGGGCAGGCTTGTTCATCGGGGCAGGGGTTCTGGGACCTGAGTTTTGGAAAGCCATGCACGCTAGGCCTCCGGTTCCGGGAGCGTCAAGTTTGGCCGAGGTTCACGCGGCATCAGAGCCGGTGGCTCGCTGGCTCCGACCGGCGATTCGGAGCGAAGCTCTGAGAGACGTTTGGCGAAGGGGGCCGCGGGAGCGGTCGTGCGTCGCCTGCACGGCGACGATTACGATGAACGTAGCCGCCAGGGGCCACAATGCCCCCTTGCTCGACGTTCCAGTAGAGGATCAGCTCTGAGCGTCCAGTGCGGACACTTCCATGCGTCTCCCCGTCATCCAGGGCACGATCAAGCGCCGGCTGCTCGTCAACTACCGTGCCGATCCCGAGGTGGTGCAGCGCTTCCTGCCCCCGGGCTTCCGGCCAAAGCGGCACGCGGGAAACGCCATCGTTGGAGTGTGCCTGATCCGGCTCGAGCATCTGCGCCCGGCCGGATTCCCTTCCCTCATTGGGATCGCGAGCGAGAACGCCGCCCACCGCGTCGCGGTGGAATGGGAGGACGACGATGGCCTGACACGGGAAGGGGTGTTCATTCCACGCCGCGATACGGGCTCACTGTTGAACCGCATCGCGGGAGGCCGCGTCTTCCCGGGTGAACACCATGCCGCACGATTTGAGGTTTCGGACCGTGATGGAAGGATCGACTTCCGGATGGTGTCCGACGATCGCAAGGTGGAGGTGCGGGTTGTCGGACACGATGCCCACTCCCTTCCTGCAAACTCCGTTTTCGCATCGGTGACCGACGCCTCGTCGTTCTTCGAAGGCGGAAGCCTGGGCTATTCTTTGACGAAGACCGTCGGGCGCCTGGATGGACTGCGTCTGCGGACCTTGGAATGGCGGGTCGGTGCGCTCGCGGTGACGGAGTGCCATTCCAGTTTTTTCACGGATCGCTCGGTGTTTCCGGAGGGTTCGGCGATCTTCGACCACGCCCTGATCATGCGGGATCTCCCGCACGAATGGCATGGAGCTGGTGTTTACGAGTTCGAGGCGACGGGTGCCCGGCGTGTGGACGGATCCTCGGCCGCGACCGCCGTGGGTCCACAACGGTCTTGACCGGTGGCGGGGGTTGCGGGTATTTCTGTAAATACAGAAATGGCCGATGCCATGTCATCCCTGAGTCCGGTCCGGCAGAAGTTCATCCTGCACTGGGGTGAAATGGGAACTCGCTGGGGCATCAATCGCACCGTGGCGCAGATTCACGCCCTGCTCTTCGTTTCCGAGAAGCCGCTGAACGCCGAGGACATCGTGCAGATTCTCGGAGTGGCCCGCTCGAACGTCAGCAACAGCCTCAAGGAACTGCAAGGCTGGGGCATCGTGAGGCGCGTGCACGTGCTCGGCGACGCCCGCGATCATTTCGAGAGCCTGAAGGACGTGTGGGAGATGTTCCGGGTGGTCATGGATGAGCGCAAGAAGCGCGAGTTCGACCCGACCGAACGCCTGATCCGCGAATGCATCGCCGAAGCCGAGAAGGGGCCGGAGTCGGATCGCTATGTAACCCAGAGGCTCCGCGAACTGGCGGAGTTCTTCGGAGCCACCTCGGCGTGGTATGGGCAGGTCCGGCAATGGCCGGCCAGCGCACTCACGAAATTCATCAAGGGCGGCGACAAGCTCCGGAAGCTGTTGGGGGTCGGCGGCTGAAAGGCCCCCCTTTTTTTGGAGATCTGTTTCTGTGAATACTGAAATTACCGACTATTCGGGCAATCGTGCGGGCGGGGTGCTCCGCCGTCTTTCCCCAGTTGGAACCCTGTTCCGGGCCGCCTGCCGGTACTTCGCGAGGCCGTGGCACCGAAAAGGCAAGGCATGTGCCCCTCCCTCGGGTCGACCCGGATCCCATCGGCGTCGCGTCTTCTTCGAACTGCCATGAAAGACAAGGTCATCCTCGCCGGAGGCAGCGGCTATCTCGGGAGCGTCCTAGCGGCGTCCCTGATGGGCAACGGCCATGAGATCGTCGTTCTCACACGGACACCAAGGCAGGGTAGCTCCCGCTACCGGGAAGTGGGCTGGGATGGTGCGACCGTCGGCAATTGGCAGGCGGAGCTCGAGGGAGCTCGTGGGCTGATCAATCTCGCGGGCGCGTCGGTGAACTGTCGTTACCACGCGCGGAACCGGAAACGCATCCTCGACTCCCGCCTGGCTCCGACGCGTGCGCTCGGCGAAGCCATCGGCCGATGCGTGCGTCCGCCCGCCGCGTGGCTCAACGCCAGCACGGCGACGATCTACCGGCACACCTTCGATCCTGGATGGGACGAAAGCGGTCAGATCGGCGCCACGCTGGAAGCCAAAGATGCGTTCTCCGTGATGGTCGCGGTCGAATGGGAACGGGTGTTCCACGAAGCCCCGACGCCCGGTGTGCGGAAGGTCGCGCTTCGTTCCGCGATGGTGCTGGGACATGGCCAAAACAGCGTGCTCCCCCAACTGACCCGCCTCGCCCGGTTTGGGTTGGGCGGCACGCTGGCGGGTGGGCGTCAGTACGTTTCCTGGATCCACGAGGAGGACTTCTGCCGCGCCGTGGAGTGGCTCATCGGGCGCGACCACCTTTGCGGTACGGTGAACCTCTCAGCGCCGAATCCAGTGACGAACTCGGAGTTTATGGCGGCGATTCGCCGGGTCTGCCGTGTTCCGTTCGGCCTGTCGTCATCCCATTGGATGCTGGAGATCGGTGCCTTTCTGTTACGCACCGAGACGGAGTTATTGATCAAGAGCCGCCGCGTCAGGCCCTCCCGGCTGCTGGCCGATGGCTTTGTCTTCCGTCATCCCCATCTGCTTTCCGCCCTCGAAGATTTGGTCGAGGGCAAGACACCAACCGAAAACCAAAGGATGAAACCATGAACACCAGCCTCGGCATCTACATCGCCTACTTCTTCGCCAGTCTCGGGATGGCGATCTGGGTGGCGCGCACCCTGCACAAGAACGGACGGCTCTTCCTCGTGGATGCCTTCTCCGGAAACCAGGAGCTGGCAGACTCGGTGAATCAATTGCTCCTGGTTGGGTTCTACTTGATCAACCTCGGCTTCATCCTCCTGTTCCTGCGGGTCGGTCTGAAGCCCGAGAATCTGGTCGAGGGCGTTGAGTACATCTCCACCAAGCTTGGGATCGTCATCCTGGTTCTAGGCGGGATGCACTTCTTCAACCTGGCAGTTTTCTCAAAGATGAGGAGAAAGGGGCTCGGACATCGGCCACCACACCTGCCCGGCCCGATCGCTGAAGATGGGACCTTGGTGAACAGATAGCGCGCGTGTCCGGAGGACGTGTGTTCGCAGTCGAACACCGTCCTCCGCGAAGGCAGGCTTCCAAACTCAAGGATCAGGTTTCCAGTCCCCGTCCGCGGTGCCATCCGGGCTGGCGAGGACGACTTTGTAGCCATCGGGATCGCGCAGCCAGATCTCCCAATGGTTCGGGCCGCCGTTGCGGTCGGGGGGATTGCAGTGCCGCGGCAGGATGACCTCGGCACCCAGCGTGCGGGCGAGGGCCTCCGCCGCGTCGAAATCCATTACCTCGAACCACAGCAGCACGCCGTTGCCGGGCGGGAAATCGTTGGGATCGCCGATGCGGCCGTGGTGATGATCGACCTCCCAGGCGTGGAGTTGCATGACCAGCCGGCCATCCTTCGTCAGCCGTTCGTAATTTGGTCCGCCGTGTCCGCTGCGGCAATCCAGCAGCGCTTGGTACCAGCGGCTGCTGGCTTCGACATCGCGAACGCAGATCAGGGGCTGAGGGGTCATGGGGGGCGCTTGGGTTGGTCGGTGTACTTGAACCTATTGGGAGCATGTCTGCACATCCACGCCGTCACCTCTCTGGCCCCCATCCAGTCGTGGCTACTCCTCCAAATTGGGGCTGTAGGTGATCTCCACATGGGGCAGCTCCCTTGCTAGGAATCGAAGGGATCTTGGCGTGAGCAAGGTATGCTGGAAGGAGAGTTTTTGCAGGCGGGCGAGGAGCTCTTTCAGGCGGGGAACGCCCCGCAGCAGGTCGACCGTCGAATCCGTGGTGTCTGCCCCATCAAAGGCGGCCGCCACGATGTGATTTCCATCGATTTGGAAGCGGCTTCGGCCGATGTAACTGTGCGTCTGCCGGCAGAGGCGGGTGAGAATCTGGACATCCGAGACGGGTGGGGGCGGGGCGGGAAGGCGGGGACCGGACAGGTGAAAGGTGTTGGGCTCCCACCATTCCTCGGAGTCACTCTCGACACCGAAGATTGTGAGCTTCGGATCCAGCGACGCGCAGGCTTCCTGAAGCGCTTGAATTCGGTCGCGGCGGTGGCGTTGGGAGACGCGCAGGGATTGGGCGTCGTCGTCGATCTTCGACCACACCGCATACTGAGCCGCGAACTCCGGGATCTCCTGCCACCGCAGCTTCCAGGATTCCTGCGGAAACGTGAAATGGTCCGGGCCATACTCGTCGAGCTCGTCGACGGTGGAGGGGTAGTGGAATGGGAGGATCAGGCGGCACGGGTACGCCGCAATCTCTCCCCTGTCCCCGACGCCGACGAGGAGGGACTGCCAATCGCGCGGGGTCAGCTGACTGCCCGCGCGCTTCAGCTCCGAGGCAAGGTAATCGCCGATGAGTGAAATTCGGGGCATGGAACGCCGGAGGGTGTGACCCTTGAGGAGTCTGGGCAAGGCTTCGAAGGAGCAGTGCATCTCCGCCTACCGGCACCATAGCTGGCGAGCGGATTCGGTGAACGATCTCGAGCTGGCGCCGTTCCACCTGCTGGCGAGCGAGGGCGTGGTCCACTTCGACAAATCGCCCGAGTGGCGGTTCATCCACAAACCCGAGTATTCCGCTCGTCGTGAGTCGTCCGTCCGGTTGCGTTTCGGTCCGGTGCGGGGCCATGTTCCACGCATGTCTCACGACACGCGGTTGATCCAGGCAGGCTTTCCGCGCGCTTCGACCTATCACCCGGACTGGGTGATCGCCAACGCCAGCGGCGGCGCCAATGCGCTCTGGCTGATCGAATGGCTCGCGCCGTCCCTGAACCTGAAACCCGGCATGCGAGTGCTCGACCTCGGCTGCGGCCGCGTCATGTCGTCAATTTTCCTGCACCGCGAGTACGGTGTGCAGGTCTGGGCCACCGATCTCTGGATCAGCGCGTCGGAGAATCTTCAACGCCTACGCGACGTCGGCGTCGACGGCGGGGTCTTCCCGCTGCACTGCGATGCGCGCTCCCTGCCATTCGCGGCGGGGTTCTTCGATGCCATTGTGTGCGTCGATTGCCTCAACTACTTCGGGACCGATGATCTCTACCTCAATTACCTCGCCCAGTTCGTGAAGCCCGGCGGCGCGATCGGAATGGTCGGAGCGGGGTTGATCAGCGAGATCGAGTCCGGGGTTCCCGAGGCACTTCGCCCGGTTTGGGCGCAGGGTTTCTGGTCGTTCCACTCGGCCGCCTGGTGGCGCCGTCATTGGGAGCGCACCGGTATCGTGGGGATCGAGGTGGCGGAAACCATGCCGGACGGCTGGAAGCGCTGGGTGGAATGGCAACGGGCCGTGGCTCCGGACAACACCGCGGAGATCCAGGCCGTGGAAGCGGATGCCGGGCGGACGCTCGGTTATATCCGCGTGATGGGCCGTCGCCGGGACGGCGTGGCGCTCGAGGACTATTGCTGGCCGGATACGCTGAAGACGCTGGTTCCGTCGCAATACACGAGGAAGCCGCTCCTCCGCGGGAACAACAGTTAGGGCTTTTCTGCGAAAACAGGGCCTACCGGATTCTTTAGACAGGCTCTTGGACGGGCTCTCAGTCTCGCGCGCCGAGGAGCTTTCGCGCCGCACGTTGGCAGCGGTGGAAGGCGTAGCCCAGTCCAGCTCCCAGTCCGAGGCCGTAGAAGACTCCCCACGACAGCATCGCGATCCGCATCTGGGTGCGCCGGGGAACGGGAGTTCCCATGAGCTGCATTTCCTTCATTCCCATCAGCCCTCCTTCGACCCAGCCACCGATGAAATAGCCCGCGGTATTGGCGGCGAACAACACGAGAATGACGGGGACCAGCGCGTCGGATGCTTCGAAGGCTTTGGTCAACATCCATCCCATGATGGCGGTGCCCGCCAGCAGGCCGACGAGGCTGCCGGGGTGACCGCGGAGAAGCATCCAACCCGCAATCCACAGGATCGAATACGCCGTGAACGCGATGGCAAAGAGCCGGTAGAACCGGCTGAGGCTGCCAGTGCCCAGAATCAAGCGGTGCAGGAAGAGCCCGGCCAGGGCGATGAAGACCACGGCGCAGACGGCGTACATTCCTGCCTCGCCGAGAATCTGTCCCAAGGGCCGACCAAAGATCGCCCAAGGCACGAAGCCGGCAATGCTCACGAGGCAGAAGCCCAGCGCGCCGCGGAGGACCGAGGCGCCCAGCGAAGGGATGCTCCGTTGAGGGGCGGCACCGGTCGCACGTCCGGCGAGGCTGGGGGGATCGAGTTGGAACCAGGACATGGGATACCTTGGGCTGAAGCCTTCACGCATTCGAGCGTGGCGTGGCGTGGGAAGGGGCGATTGATGTCGGGTTTGGAAAGCGGACGAACCAGGCGGCCACTCCGGCCAGCAATGTGGCCGGCGCCAGACCGAGGAGCAACGGAACGTAGGAGCCGGTGCGCGCCAGCGTTTCGGCGAACAACACTGGCCCCAAGGCCGACGACAGCACGGTCAGCATCTGCGCCGCGCCCTGGATGCGGCCGAGGTGCCGTCCGCCAAACGCTTCGCTCCACACCGCAAAGAAGAGAACGATGATCATGCCTCCCGCCACGCCGATTAAGGCGGCGATCCCGTCCAGGAATGCGGGGCTGCGGACCATGGGAATCAATCCGAGCGCCGCCGCATAAAGAACTAGGGCCGCACACGCCAGGGTCTGGAAGCGATACCGGCGCGTCAGCCAGCCGCAGCCGAGCTGTCCTACCAAGGCCGCGAGGGTCGAGAGCACGAGAAAGCGGTGATAGGTCCGCTGATCGAATCCCGATTCCGCGAGGATCGCCTCATTGAAAAGCCCGAACCCCGCGGAGACCAGATTGAACAGCGCGCCGGCCCCGGCGAAGGCCCAGAAGAGTGGCGTTCGCAGCGCGTCGGTGAGGTGCATGTCACTATGGCGCGACCCGTTCGCCGTGGCGCCCGGATCATGATCGGGGAAGGGCACCCGCCGCGGTGGTTCGCGCAGCGCCAGCAGGATGAGGGGTAGGATCACGATGAGCAGGAATCCGGCAACCCCCTGCCAGGCGGTGCGCCAGCCGTGCTCGCGGACCGACCAGCCGACGACCCCGAAGGCCACCGCGAACAGGACACTGAGCAGGACCGAGAACGCGCCCATCGCGGGTCCGGCCCGATCCGGAAACCACTTTCCCACCGTGGTGATGCTGCAAACCGACAAGGCGCTCTGTCCGAAGGCACGCGTTGAGAGCAGGAGGAGGAAGAGCACGGTCGCGCCGGTGCCGATTCCGCCGATGAGCCACACCGTGAGACCAAGAGCCAGGACACAGGCAGCGGCCACGGCGCGCAGCCCGAATCGGTCGATGGCCCATCCTGCCGGATAGCAGAACGAGGCGCCGAGCAGCGTGGCCCAGAGGTTGAAGCTGGCGTAAGTGAGACGATCGAGCCCGAGGGAGGACAGGAGCGGTTCGGTGATCAGACCCAGGCCCTGGGTGCGTCCGGGGAGGGTCGCCAGCATCAGGACCGAGGCCAGGACGACGCTGCCCCAGGCACCAGGGAGCGAGGTCCGAGACTCCTGGTGCGGTTTGGTGGGTACGGAGATCATCGATCAGACCCGTCCACCCGACCGTATTCGGCATCCGGGTTCAAGGTTCGCGGTCCGCGCGTCCGAACCGGTCGAGGTCCCGGTCGAAGGCAGCGCGAGCTTCAGAGCGGTCCTGAACAGAGGCCCGCCTTCCGCGCCCCCGCGTGAGGGTTGCTTCCCCGCAACTCCGTCGTTCCGGCCAAGAGAGGGTACCCGCTGGGAACGCTGCGCGAAAAGCCCTTGGGGGGAAGGGAAGGTCCAAACTCGACACCACCCACCCGGGTGCGAGATTCCGGCGCCCTACGTCCTTGAATCCATGAACCCGACCGCTGCCGAAACCGTCGCCGTGAAGGCCCGCTACGTGATGATCGGCGGCTTTTTGGGCGCGGGGAAAACCACGGCCATCGCCGCGTTTGCGCGGCATCTGGCCGCCAAAGGACTGCGGGTCGGACTCATCACCAACGACCAGGCCGGCGGGCTGGTGGACACCCGGTTGCTGCGGAGCCAGGGATTTGCCACCGAGGAGATCGCCGGAGGCTGTTTCTGCTGCCGGTTCAATACCCTGATGGAGGCTGCGGGAAAGCTGACCTCCTCCACCGCGCCGGACGTGTTCATCGCCGAACCGGTGGGCAGTTGCACCGACCTGGTGGCGACGGTCACGTATCCGCTGCGCCGCCTGTATGGGAACCGGTTCACCATCGCCCCGCTCAGCGTCCTGGTGGATCCCGTGCGTGCCATGCGCGCCTTCGGACTCGCCGAGGGTGGCGGCTTCTCTTCGAAGGTGGGCTACATCTTCAGGAAGCAGCTCGAGGAGGCGGATCTCATTGTGGTGTCGAAGATCGAGTCGATCTCGCGCGACCAGGAGCATTCGCTGCGCGACGTCCTCGCGCGAAATCATCCGCGCGCGCGCGTCCTGACGGCTTCCGCGCGAGAGGGCGTCGGGCTCGACGCCTGGTTCGAACTCCTGATGGATACCGAGCAGCGTCCGTCCGGTCTCATGCCGCTCGATTACGACGTCTATGCGGAGGGCGAGGCCCAACTCGGTTGGTTGAACGCCACGATTGAGGTGTCGGCGAAGGTCGAGTTCGACGCCAATGCAGCGCTCCTGACCATGGCCAGCGGGATCCAATCGCGGTTGCGCCGCGCGAAGGTCGAAATTGCGCATCTCAAGTTGACCTTCAGTCCCGCGGTGAGCCTGGCCGGCGAGATCGCTTCCGTGAACTGTGTGCGGAGCGACGCGCCGCCAGAGCCGGGGATGGTGCTCGATGCGCCGTGCGAGGGTGGGCAGATCATCGTCAACCTCCGCGCCGAGGCGGATCCCCAGGAGTTGCTCGAAGCCCTCGAGGCGGAACTCGCCGCGCTTCCCGGCGCCTTCCCCGGGCTCGAGGTCCTGCTGGAACACGAGGAGCATTTTCGTCCGGGACGCCCGGAGCCGACCTATCGGGATGGCGAGACCACGGCAGCGTCTTCCGGCGGTGCGTGTGGCGTGCCCGAAGCTCGATCCCAATCGCTTGCCGGAGGAAAGCCCTGCAGCTGATGGCGGCCTCCCGGGACGATCTCTTCTGAAGGTCGAGAGTGATGGCAGGATGGGGTCGCACCGTCGGGCATGCCCAATGGCCATGATCGAGAAGATCGGCCGCGTGATCCTCGCGGGCGGCGAAGTGCTGCTGCCGCAGGTGCGCGAGTCGGTGCTCTATCCGGCGATCACGCGCCTCGTCGACCGTTACCGAGGAGTCGGCGGAGTGAAGGTGATTGTGCAAACGACCGGGGATCTTGTGACCCGTTCCATCGTGGACGAACTCCTTAGCCGCGGCGTTTGGATGATCTCCGTGTCGGGCATGGATGATTTCCACGAAGGGTTCACGGTCGAACGCCGGGAGGTCCTGAGGCGTGAGCTGACCGCGATGTTCCAGGAGGCCGGCATGCAGCCGTCTGAGAAGGTGCCCGGAGAACCGAGCCGACGTGAGGACGAGGGACCGGTTTACGGATTCTTCGGCGCGACGCCCGAATCGTGGATCGGCAGGATCTGGCCGCGTGGCCGCGCGTGGCTCAATGGCCTGTCGCGCGCGGGCCTGGCCGACAACTTCTGCAACGCGTGGTCGGGAGGGTTGAACTTCCTGAACCTCGGTTTGGCCGGGTCGGAGGTCGCGATCGACCCCGCCGGCAATGTCTCCCCCTGCTGCATGAAAACCCGGGTGCCGCTGGGAAACCTGGTCGAGGGACCGCTGATGGAGATCCTCCAGAGCCTGGTGGGGAATCCGGCGTTCGAGGCGATCTCGATGGGCCATCCCGAATGGATGGGCATCGCTCGCGGATGGTCGCCCGATCGGTTTTTCGAGCGATCGCGGACTACCACGCCGCGGGGAGAGCCTTACCAGAATCTCTGTACCGGCTGCGACCGATTC
>CAZYJB010000026.1:0-12964 GCA_964647675.1 uncultured Verrucomicrobiota bacterium
ACGCGCGAAAGCCGGGCATGCCCTGAACGCACGGTCGCGCGCCCGCTGCCGGTTCAGCGGGCGGTTCCCTGGGGAAAGGCGCGCTCGAGTTCGGCGCGCAACTCTTCGAGTCCGGACCGCAGGTCGTCGAACGCCTCGGGCCCGCCGATCGAGCCGCTCTGCCGCACGAGGTTCTCGATCGCCTTGGCCGAATGCGCCAGCTCGGTGGCGCCGAAGAACAGCAGGTTCCCCTTTAGCGTGTGGCACAGTTCGGCGAAGCGTGTGAGATCCGATTTCCCGCGCGCCTCTTCGAGTCCCCGCAACGACGCGTCGAGGTCGGGGATGAAGGCCGCCGCCACTTCGCGCAGCATGTCCTCGTCGCCTTCGCAGCGCGCCAACGCGGTGGAACGATCCAGGTGCCGGTTGACCTGGGCGGGCGCGGACCGCACCTCGCGCGCCACTTCGGCGCCTCCCGCTTGAGGCGACGCCCCCACCACGGCCTCGATTTCGCGCACCAGTTCACCGGCGTCGAGCGGCTTGGCCACATAGCCATCCATGCCCGCCTTGAGACAGGCTTCGCGGTCACCCGGCATGGCGTGCGCCGTGGTGGCGATGATGGCGAGATGCGCGCCCGTCGTGCGCTCGGCAGCACGGATCGCCGCCGTCGCCGTCATGCCGTCCATGACCGGCATCTGAATGTCCATGAGCACCAGGTCGAAGCTCTGCACCGCCAGGCGGTCGAGGGCGGCCTGGCCGTCGGAGGCCAGCGTGACGCGGTGGCCGAGCTTCTCCATGCGCCGCACGGCGAGCTTCTGATTCACCACATTGTCCTCCACCACCAGCACGTTCAGGCTGGGCACCGGGCCCGAGTGCTGAACACGCGGCACACGGGTGACACCGCGGCGCTGCAGGTTGGTGCCAAGGGCCGAGAGGATGGCCTTGAGCAGGTCGTCGCGGCCCACCGGCTTCACGAGGTATCCCGCAAAGCCCAATTCGCGGCTGCGCGCCAGATCCTCGGGCCGGTCCGCCGAGGTGAGCATCAGGATCGACGTGGTGTGGAAGACGCCGTTGTCCCGCAGCTTCGCGGCCAGTTCCATGCCGTCCATCCCCGGCATGTGGTTGTCGAGCAACAGCAGCAGGTAGGGCTGGCCCTGCCGCGAGGCACGCTCCATCGAGACGATCGCCTCGGCGGCGCTGCCAACGCAGTGCGGGACCGCGGACCATGCACGCAGGTTCTCTTCGAGAATGCGGCGGTTGGTCTCGTTGTCGTCCACCACCAGCACCGTGGCGCCGGCGAGGCACGAGAGATCGGCCGTCTCGGCCGACGGGTCCGCGCCCATGCCGAGCCCGAAGGCCGCGGTAAAATGGAAGGTGCTTCCACGACCCACCGTGCTCTCGGCCCACATGCGGCCGGCCATGAGACGCACGAGGCGTTGACTGATGGCCAGGCCCAGGCCGGTGCCGCCGTATTTGCGCGTGGTCGAGTTGTCCGCCTGGGTGAACGGCTGGAAGATCGAGTCCATCGCATCGGACTCGATCCCGATGCCAGTGTCGCGCACGGAGAACTGCAGCACGGGTTCGGGACCGGTCGATCCCTGACCGAGCGCCACCTCGAGCACCACTTCGCCCGACTCCGAGAAGCGCACCGCGTTGCTGACCAGATTGGTGATGACCTGCCGCAGGCGCAGGCTGTCGCCCACGAGCCGTTCCGGGACGTCGTTCTCGATGTGACAGGCGAGTTCGAGGCCCTTCTCGTGCGCTTTCAGGGACAGCGGTTTGATCGCCTCGAAGAGGGCGTCGCTCAGGCGGAACTCGAGTCGTTCCAACTCGAGTTTGTCGGCCTCGATCTTCGAGAAATCCAGGATGTCGTTGATGATGGCGAGGAGCGATTTGCCTGACGTCTGGATGATCTCGGCGTACTCGCGCTGGGTATCGGCCAGCTCGGTCTCCAGCAGCAACTCGGTCATGCCGATCACGCCGTTCATCGGCGTTCGGATCTCATGGCTCATGTTGGCCAGGAACGCGCTCTTGGCCCGGTTCGCGGCATCGGCCGCCTCCTTGGCCTTCAGCAGTTCCGCCGTCCGCGCCGCGACCGCTTCCTCGAGCGTCTCGACCTGGTGCCGCACCTGGCGCGAGAGGGTCCACTTCTCCGTGAGCGCCTTCGCCAACTGCATCACCTCGATATTGTCGAACGGCTTCTTGAGGATCAGCAACTGGTCGGGGTACCGCACCCGCGCCACGATATCCGACCACGAATAGTCGGAGTAGGCCGTGCAGATCACCACCTGGAGATCCGGCGCCACCTCCCACAGGTGCCCGATGGTCTCGATCCCATCCCAGCCCGGCGGCATGCGGACATCGACGAACGCCACGGCGAACGGGCGCCCCTCGGCGGCCGCCTCCTTGACGCGCTCGAGTGCCTCCTGGCCCTGGTACGCCGAGAGAAGGTCGAACGATTCGGCGCGCGGACTCGCCACGTCGTCGCCGAAGAGCGCGCGCTCCATGGCGCCCAACTCGGCCATCTTCACCTCGGGCACAAGGATCTTGCGGAAGTCGTCGTGGATGGCCCGATTATCATCGACCACTAGCACGCGCCGGTTGTGCTCACCGGATGGAGTTCTCATGAGGCTGTTTCATGGCCAAGTCTCAGGACGCCTTGGCCGACCCACCGCCCGCCAGCATGCCCGCCGCGCCGCGCCCCCTCAAGCGCCCACATCAACGGCCGGCAATCGGCCACGGCGGACGACGCGACCGACCCGATGCTCAATTGCAACTCATTCTCCAAAAGCCGGTTGTATTGGGGGATGTCAACCTGGGGGACACTCTCAAAAGAGACCATTAGCCCGATCCCCATCGGCAGTTTTGGCCGCCAGGTTGAGGGGACTCCCACCCGGAAACGGGGTTGCTGCGCCTCGTCCGCCCCCGGCATGGTCGCACCATGCCCCGGCCCGCCTCCGCCCCCATCCGTCTCGGTATCGCAGGCTGCGGTAATGTCCTGTCCGCCTACGCGCCCATCGCGGAATCGCTGCAACGGCAGGGCCGCACGCACCTCGCCGCGCTTTGCGGCACTCGCCCGGAATCGGCGATCCCGCACGGGCTCGGCGCCGTTCCGTTCGAGACAGACTACCACCGCTTCCTCGCGCGCGACGACCTCGATGCCGTCGTGCTCCTGACGCCGATGCCGATGCACGCTTCCATGGCCATCGCCGCCATGGAGGCGGGAAAGCACGTGCTCATCGAGAAACCATTGGCGACCTGCCGCGAGGATGCCCGGCTCGTCCTCGAAACCGCCCGCCGCCGGCAACGCGTTCTGGTGTGCGCGCCGTTCACGCCGCTCAGTCCGACCTTCCGAATCGTGGCCCGCCGAATTGCGCGTGGCGATCTGGGACGCGTGGTGGCGGCGCGCGCTCGGTACGGTTGGGCGGGACCCGACTGGGCGGAGTGGTTCTACCAGCCGGGCGGCGGAGCGTTGTTCGATCTGGGCGTCTACCAGCTCACCACGCTCACCGGCTGGCTCGGATCCGTGCGTCGCGTCGCGGCCTTTTCCGGCGTGGCTGTCCCCGAACGCACCGTGCGTGGGCGTCGTGTGGCGGTCGAAGCCGACGACACCACCCAGGTGATGCTCGAGTTCGGGAACGGCTGCACCGCCAGCCTGCTCGCGGCCTTCACGATCCAGCAATACCAGGGCCCCGGCGTGGAGTTGTACGGCACCGAGGGCACACTGCACCTGCACGGCGACGACTGGGACCCCGACGGCTACGAACTCTGGCAGAACCGCGCGGGGTGCTGGCAGCGTTTCAAGGAGACGGACCCCTCATGGCCGTGGGCGGATGGCCTCAATCACCTGGTCGAGTGCCTGGAAACGGGCGGCACGCCGCAACTCTCCGCCGAGCACGCGTATCACGTGCTCGACGTGATGCTCACGGCCCAGGAGGCCGCCCGCAGTGGTCGCGCTTTGGAGGTGACCAGCACCGTTCCTCCGCTGGCGGAAGCGGCGGTGCCTCCTGGCGACGAGGTTGACGCCGCCCATCGGGTCCACGACCGCACGCGTCACCACTGATCCGCCGCGAACCCCCGCCCCCAATCACCATGGCCCGCTGGCTGCTCCTCACCCTCGCGACTCTGCTCCTTTGGGGCGGCTGGGGCGTCGCGTCCAAGCCGGTTTCGGCACAGTTCTCCGCCTGGCAGGTGCAGGCGCTTTCCACCCTCGGCACAATTCCGGTGTTATGGGTGCTCCTCGCGCGCCGCACCTCGGCGCCGGGTCCTCGACCGCGCCGGGGCTTCCTCCAGGGACTTGCCTCCGGGCTCATCGCTGGCGCCGGAAATGTGGCCTACTACCAGGCGCTCGCCGTGGGCGGCAAGGCAGCGACCGTGGTGTCGGTCACGGCGCTTTATCCGCTCGTCACCATCCTGCTGGCCGTGGTTCTTCTGGGGGAAAGGCTGCATCGCGCGCAATGGATCGGCATCGCACTTTCGCTCGTTGCGCTGGTGATCTTCAACGTGCCGACCGCCGAGGGGCTCTTTTCGCCGTGGCTGACCGTGGCGCTGGTGCCGATTGCGCTTTGGGGCTTCAGCGCGCTGCTGCAGAAGACCGCCACCTCGCACACATCCGGAGAGCGCGTCACGCTGGCGTTCCTGCTCGGATTCGTGCCGCTGGCGCTGGTGATACCAGTGTTCACGACCTTCGACTGGCGGATCGATCGCGGAGGTTGGGGTCTGCTCCTGGCCACCGGGTTCCTGTTCGCCGCGGGCAATCTCACGCTCATCGGCGCCTACGCCGCGGGTGGCCGCGCCGCGATCGTCACACCGCTGGCCAGCCTCTACTCGCTGGTGACCCTGCCGCTCGCCTTCGGTCTGCTCGGCGAACGCCTGGGCGCCCGCGAACTGACCGGCCTCCTGGTGGCGCTCGCCGCGGTGGTCGCGCTCAGCCAGGAACCCCGCCCGCAAGCCGGCCCCGCGGCGGGCTGAATTCCGCGCCGCGCCGCGCTCGCCTTCCGCCGCCGGCCTGATCCACACTGGCTGGCGAATCCGCCGACGCTCCCATGACGCGCTCCATCGCCGAACTCATGCAATCAGGCCCTGTCCTCGGTGACGGCGGCTACCTCATCGAACTTGAACGCCGAGGCTACGTCGACAGTGGCTCCGGCCGCGAGAAGGTCGGCACCGGACGCGGCAGCGGGCAGTTCACCCCCGAGGTGGCCATCGAGCATCCCGAGGCGTTGCGCCAGTTGCATCGCGAATTCCTCCGCGCGGGGTCGCGCGTGCTGCAGGCCCTGACCTTCTTCGGCACTCGCGAGAAGCTCGGCCGCGCCGGCTATGGCGAACAGACCGAGTCCATCAACGCCGCCGCCGTGAAGCTCGCGCGCGAGGTGGCGGGAACCAGCGCGCTGGTCGCCGGCTCGGTCTCGCGCACCCAACTCATCGAGCGCGAGGGCCCCGGCGCCCTGCCCAAGGCGCGCGACCACATCGCCGAACAGATCCGGTTTCTCAAGGCGGCCGGGGTCGACTTCCTCATTCTCGAGACCTTCTTCCACCTCTCGGAAATGCAGGTCGCACTCGAGTGCGCCACGGCGGCCGGTCTGCCGGCCATCGCCACGCTTAGCTTCCGCCCGCTCATCAGCCAGTGCTCGGACGGCCATGATCCCGCGGAATGCGCGCGGGTGATGACCGGGCTCGGCGCCGTCGCGGTGGGGGCCAATTGCGAGCAGGAACCCTCCCGAATGCTGCCCCTGCTCCGGGCCATGCGCGGCGCGACGCACCTGCCGATCGCTGCTCAGCCCGCGGCGTTCCACACCACCGAGTCGTGCCATTGCTTCACGCGCCAGCCCGCCTTCCCCGACGATCTCGAGACCATCCAGGTCTCGCGTCGGGAGTTCGAGAGCTTCGGTGCCCAGGCCCGCGCCGAAGGGCTCGGCTTCGTCGGCGGCTGCTGCGGCTGCAACCCGGCCTACATCCGTGCCCTCGCGCGCGGCCTCGAGACGCCCTGACCCGATCCTCCGCGCCGTCCATGAATATCCGCATCCACGAGACGCAGGAAGCCGCCGCGCAGGCCGCCGCTGCCCAGCTCGGCAAATGGCTCACGCTTCCCGGCACGCGCAATGTCATGGTGGCGGGGGGAAACTCGCCCCTCGATCTCTACGCGCGGGTGGCCGCCTTGCGCCTGTCGCTCCACCACCTGCGCGTCTTCATGCTCGATGAGTACGTGGGCGTCCCGGCCGCGCACCCGCGCAATTGCGCCAACCTGCTGCACCGCTCCGTCGTCGATGCCTGGCGCATTCCCGGCGCCCAGTACCACCGGATCCGGCCCGAACCGGACCTCGCCCTCGCCTCGGTGCTGGCCCACGAGCGCGCCATCGACGCCGCCGGAGGCCTCGATGTGCTCATCCTGGGACTCGGCCAGAACGGACACCTCGGATTCAACGAGCCGGGCAGCCCTCCTGATTCCACCGCACGCCTCGTACCCCTCCAGCCCATCTCGATCGAGGCCAACCGCCGGTGGTTCGAGGGCGCCCACGCGCCGGACACCGGAGTCACGGTCGGACTCAAGACGCTGCTGGCCGCACGACACATCCTCGTCCTCGCCTTCGGCCCGCACAAGGTGCGCGCCGTCACCGCCGCGATCGAGAAGGCTCCCTGTGCCGACTGCCCGGCCTCCTTCCTCCAGCGGCATTCCGAAACCTGGATCCATCTCGACGCCGCCGCCGCCGAGGGCCTCACCCACGTCTCCTCGAAATGACCGACGATCGGTCCAGCATCGACCCCGCGCGTGATCCGACGACGCCCATGACCATCGTCGGTGTCGATGTCGGCGGCACCAAGATCTCCGCGGCGCGCGTCTCCTTCCCCGACGGCACGATCCACGGACGCCGCCGGTGGCCGACCTTCGCCAATCGCGGCTCCGACGCGGTGCTCACCGACATCTGGAACGCGGTCGAAGGCCTTGCCCTCGAGGCGCGCGCCGAGGGCATCGTGATCCGCGCCATCGGCATCGGACTCTGCGAACTGGTCTCGCCCTCGGGCACGATCCTTTCCAACCACATCATCGACTGGCGCAACGCGCCGGTCAGAGAACGTCTCGCCCGCCTCGCGCCGGTCACCCTCGAGGCCGATGTCCGCGCCGCCGCCCTGGCCGAATACCATTACGGGGCGGGGCGCGATCGCCGCCAGTTCGTCTATCTCACGGTGGGGACCGGCATCAGCTCGTGCCTGATGCTCGAAGGCCGGCCTTACACCGGCACGCGTGGCGCGACCGGCACGATCGCCAGCAGCCCGTTCCTGTGGCGTTGTGAAACCTGCCGGCGCCTCGACTCGCGCACCCTCGAGGAACTGGCCTCCGGGCCGGGACTGCTCGCCCGCTACCGCGCCCGACACCCGCAGTCCGTCCACCGGGCCGAGGACGTCCTCGCCGCTGCCGCCCGCGGCGAAGGTGATGCCGTGGAGATCGTGGAATCGGGCGGTGCCGCGCTCGGCATTGCCGGCGCGTGGCTCGTCAACACCCTCGACCCCGAAGCGCTCGTCGTGGGCGGTGGACTCGGCCTCGCCGGCGGGCTCTACTGGAATGCTTTCGTTGAGTCCGTCCGCCGGCACATCTGGTCAGAAACCCAGGCCGACGTTCCCATCGTCCCTGGTGGGTGTGACCTCGATGCGGGGGTACTCGGTGCCGCCACGGCGGCGTGGCTGGCCATGTCGCGCAACGCGGCGGGGATCGCCTTGGAATAGGACGACGACGCGCCGGGCGGCTTCGCCCCTCGTCACCCCAGCCGCGGTCTGGCACGCTGCGCATCATGAACCGGCTGAACCCCGCCGCCGTCGCGCCCGCACTCGCCGCGTGCCTGGCCTTCCTCCCGGGATTCCTCCCTGGCCTGCGCGCCGCCGAAACGAACGTCTTCACACCCGCCCTCGTTGCCGCACTCCAGTCCGTCACCGAGGTCGCTGCGTCGCCCGACGGTCAGCGCGTCGCCTTCGTCCGGTCGGTGCCGCGCAAGCCGGGCGTCGACGAGGACGGTGAGGCCTGGACCGAACTTCAGGTGGCAAACCCCGGCGCCCGAACCGAGACCCCCTTCGTGACCGGCAAGACCAGCGTTCAGAAGGTTTCGTGGACCCCCGACGGGCGTCATCTCGTGTTCCTTGCCAAGCGCGGGGACGACAAGTTCAAGAGCCTCCATCGCATCGCACTCGACGGCGGCGAAGCGCGGCGCGCGTTGACGCTGAAGAGCGACATCGCCGACTACTCGCTCGCGCCCGACGGTCGGCACGTCATCACGGTGGCCGTGCCCGCGGAGGATGAAGCCCGCCGCAAGCAGCGGGACAAGGGTTTCAAACAGGAGGTGTTCGAGGAGGACTGGGTGTCAGCCCGCGCCTGGATCTCCCGCTGGCCGGATGACGACGTGACCAACGCCGTCGCGCTCGACACCGGGGGCTCGGTGCGGCAGGTGCACTGGAGCCCCGCCGGGGATCGCCTCGCGGTCGTCACCACGCCGACGCCCTCGGTGGATGATCATCTCATGCGCCAGCAGGTGCAGGTGTTCGACGCCACGACGCGCGCCCACCTGGTGACCCTCGCGCACTCGGGCAAGCTGGGCGGGCTTTCCTGGAGCCCGGACGGACGCCACCTCGCGCTGATCGCGGGCGAGGACGAGCATGATCCCTCTGCAGGACGCCTGTTGCTCGCGGACCTCACCGAAAAGGCGCCGCGCGATCTGCTGCCCGGCCTTGAGGGCGAGGTCACGCACCTCGGCTGGCGCGACGGCTCCACGATCGTGTTCGCCGCGGGACAGGGCACCCGCTCGATCCTCGCCGAGGTGTCGGTCAATACGCCCGCCACGCCGCACCGGCTGATTGCGAGCGGCGACGGATGCCCCGTGGTCGCCGCCTTCTCTCTCTCACGCGACGGCCGGACCATCGCGGTGGCTGGCCACACCGCGGCGCACCCGGCGGAAGTGTTCACCGCCAGCCCGGCGGGAACCGAGGCGCCTTCCCGACTCACCATCAGCAATCCTCAACTCGCCGGCCTGCGTTTCGCGCGGCAGGAAACGATCCGCCATCGCGCGCGCGACGGATTGGAACTCGAGGGCGTCCTCGTGCGCCCGCTGGATGAGAAGCCCGGCACACGGTACCCGCTCCTTCTCACCGTCCACGGCGGGCCCGAGGCGCATGTGAGCGATGGGTGGGTGACGACCTATTCCAACCCGGGCCAGGTCGCCGCGGCGCGCGGCTTCGCGGTGTTCTATCCGAACTACCGTGGCAGCACGGGACGCGGCGTGGCGTTCTCGAAGCTGGGCCAGGGCGATGCCGCCGGAAAGGAGTTCGACGATCTGGTCGACGCCGTCGACCACCTCGTGGCGATCGGACTGGTCGACACCTCGAAAGTCGGGGTCACCGGCGGCTCGTACGGCGGGTACGCCACCGCCTGGTGCGGCACCCGATACTCGGAGCGCTTCGCCGCCGGCGTCATGTTCGTCGGCATCAGCGACAAGATCTCGAAGGTCGGCACCACCGACATTCCCGACGAGGAGTTCCTCGTGCACGCCCGCAAACGGCCGTGGGAGGACTGGAACTTTCTGCTCCAGCGCAGTCCCATTTTTCACGCCGGCAACTGCCGCACGCCCATGCTGATTCTGCACGGCGCAGACGATCCGCGCGTGCACCCGGGTCAATCGAAGGAGATGTTCCGTCACCTCAAGCTGCGCAGCCGCGCGCCGGTGCGCCTGGTGCTGTACCCGGGGGAAGGGCACGGCAATCGCAAAGCGGCCTCGCGGTACGACTACCACCTGCGCATGCTTCAATGGTTCGAGCACTACCTCGCCGGCCCGGGCGGCGCGATGCCCGCCTTCGAACTCGATTACGCGCTTCCCTGAGTCTGCCCCGCAGGGGCAAAAGGAGATAGCCCAAGGCGAAGCCTTGGGACTTCAGTGCACGAACTGGAACTCCGGCAGCATCGCGACGGCCCAGAGCAGGTCCTCGACCCCGTCCCGCGTCGGACGCTCGCCGACCATCGCCAGTGAAAGGGATGCCTCGCGCTCGGACGGCGCGCGCCCCAGTCCGCGGCGAAAGACCTCCGCCACGAGCGCCGGTCCGTTCCCCGCGTCCACCACCCACTTTTCGGCGCCGCGCTTCAGCAAGGCCGCCAGCGTGCCGCCGTTCGTCAACTCGAGCATCTGAAGGGTGGTGGGCTGCTGCTGGCGCACGCTGGTCACCTGCTCGCGATTCGGCCGCCCCAACGCCACGGCGAGCGGATCCGCGGACACGAGCGACGCGCGCACATTCCCGACCGGCGCCTTCCCGGACACCGTCGAGGTGAACTGGCTCCCGAGGTTCCAGGGCGCCAGATCGGGACCCCCCAGCACCTGCGCACGGCCCCAGGCAGAATCATCGAACCCCGCCTTGTGCCAGTCGTCCGGCGCGTTGGTCGACACCCGCCACGACGCGTCGCTGCCCACATCCATCACGGGCGTGCCCTTCGCCCCCCGCAGGCGCGCGTAAAACAGGAGTCCAGCCGGATTCGGCCCGTCACCGCCATTCACCGCCTCGACCGACAGGAGATTGGTGCCCACTTGAAGGAACGGACGCAGGTCGAGCACCGACGTTTCATTCCAGGGGAGATCGTTCTGCTTCCGCGCCGACTTCCCGTTCACCCACAGGCGATGGGAGTTGTCCACGTTCACCAACGCCACCGCATCCTCGGGAAGTGATTCCACGACGAACTGCTTGCGGAACTGCACGCGTCCCGGCGCGACGCCTTCGGCAGCGTGCGGATGCGACCAGATCCAGAAGGCGTCGCGCTCGAGCGGCTTCGGCTCGCCACGCTCGATGAGGAGACGATCGAGGCCGCCCTCGGCCTTCTCGTTCCAGACGCCTGTCAGCTGACCCAGCGCATCGCGGAACTGCTCGGCGCTCAGTCGCCGCAACGACGGACCGCGGAAGACATATTCCTTCTCCGGCGTTTCGACGCTCTTGACCGGGGGCATCTGGTACGCGCGCGAAGTCAGGATCAGTCGCATCGTCCGCTTCAGGTCGTATCCATGCTCCACGAGGTCCTCGGCCAGCCAGTTCAACAGCTCGGGATGCCACGCGGGGTTCTGCATCACGTCGAGCGGCTCCACCAGGCCGCGCCCGAGGAACCGCTCCCAGAGGCGGTTCACCACCGTGCGCGGCAGGCGGCCGTTCTCGCGGCTCAACATCAGGTCCGCCACGCGGCGCACGCGCTCTGCCTTGGGTGCGTCATTCGGGATGCTTCCCAGATCGGGAAAGATGAACGACACGCGCGCCTGGCGTCCCAACGGTTTGTCGCACTGCACCAGCTCCAGCGCTTCATCCGAGTAGATGCCGGCCATGCCGTATGCGTCCGTGAGCTGCCAGTCGTCGATGAAGCTGTCGTGGCACGAGGCGCACTTGAGATTCACACCCAGGAACACCTGCGAGATGTTCTGCGCCGCCTGCATGGGCGGGGTCTGCGAGGCGTTGATCGCGCCTCGCCACACAATGCCCTTGGTGAATCCGCGCGGCCCCTTCTCTCCGGGGTCGAGCAGTTCCCGCACAAACTGGTCGTAGGGCTTGTTGTCGCGCAACGCGGTGAACAGCCATTCCGTGATCTGCTCGCGCCCGCCATCGATGTAGCCCGTTCCGCGATAGTCGTTCCGCAACAGATCATTCCAGAAGGCGAGCCAGTGCTGCGCGTAGCGCGAACGGTCGCCCAGCAAGTGCTCCACCAGCCGGCTGCGCTTGTCCGGATTCGTGTCCGCGACAAACGCCGCAATCTCCGCCGGCGTGGGCAGCAGTCCCACCACATCCAGATGCACCCGCCGCGCAAAGGTGCGGTCATCCACTACCGGTCCCTGGTCCATACCCTGCTGCCTCAGGTACCACCCCAGCCAGCGGTCCACCGGATTCGTTCCCGCGGGGGCCGGCGGGAGCTCACTGCGTCCAGGCTTCAGGTTGCGATGCGCCTCGCGCGCGAAGGTCACGGCTGGATCCCACTTCACCCCCTGATCGATCCACGCGCGCAGAATGCCCACCTGCTCCGACGTCAGGCGTGAGCCCTTCTCCGGCATGATCTCGTCCGGATCCAGCGCCGAAACGAGATGAATCAGATAGCTCTCCCGGCTGTTGCCGGGTCGGATGGACGGGCCGGAATCCGAGTCGCGCAGCGTGGTCTCGCGCGTATCGAGCTGAAACCCGCCCTTGGCCTTGCCGCGCCCGTGGCACTTCACGCAGCTCGCCTCGAGGATCGGCTTCACGTCCTTCACGAAATCCACCTCGCGCGCCACCGGCGGCGGCAGTTCGGAAAGGCGTTCCGGCGGCAACTTGGCCAGGGCGGACAAGCCGAGGAGCAGGCTGGCGCCCACCGAGTACGCGACGAACGGTTGCATGCGCCCATCCTTAATGCCGGTGCGCATCACTGGCAAAAGGGAAACAGCTGCCTCAACCACCCCCGCGCCCCACCCCCTGACCCCGCATCGTCTCGAAGTGGTGAACGTCTTCCCGGACTCGACGGTCCGATCCCCGGGCCCATGCTCCGTCCGCCTTCCCCATGAACCGTCGCACCTGGCTCCGAAGCGCACTGGTGGCCGCCCCGCTGCTGGCAGCCCTGCACGGTTTCGGACTCGAACCCCGTTGGCTCCGACGCCGGCGACTCCGCGAGTCGAAGTCCCCGGTCTGCACCTTCGCCTTCTTCACCGACCTCCACTTCAAGGGCGACTCCGGGCTGGTCGACCGCGTCGTGCGCGGCATCAACGCCCTCCGACCGGACTTCGCGGTGTTCGGCGGCGACCTCGTGGAGCACGGCGAACATCTCGATCTCGCCCTCGACGCGTTGCGACGGATCGAGGTCCCGCTGTTCGGGATTCCGGGCAATCACGACTACTGGAGCGGCATCGACTTCGCGCGCGTCGACACCGCGTTTCGTGCGACCGGCGGGCAGTGGCTGGTCGACGCCACCGCGGAGGCTGCGAGGGGCCGCGTCCTGCTGGCCGGACATTCGTGTACC
>CAZYJB010000027.1:0-12458 GCA_964647675.1 uncultured Verrucomicrobiota bacterium
GTGGAGCCCTCGATATCGGATCCCGTGAGAGTGAGCGGTGTCGAGGTGCCTCCAGCCGATACGAGCGAGGAAGGATTCGCTGTCGGGGCGTCGTTGGCGGGCGTGATCGTGAGCGAAATGGTGGCCGGCGCGGAGGTCAGTTCTCCATCGGAGACGGTGAAGCGGACGGAGTCGGTACCGTTGAAATCGGCATTCGGCGTATAGACGAGATTCGGCGGCGTGCCAGTGAGGACGCCATGGGCAGGCGACTGCGTGACGGCGAATGCGAGTGCGGAGCCCTCCACATCCGAGCCGGCGAGGACCACCGAGGCGGAGCCGTCTTCGGTTAGCGACAACGAGATCGGGGTGGCGATCGGAGAATCGTTCACCGGGGTGACGTTGAGGGAGATGGTCGCGGGGGCGGAGGAGAGGGAGCCGTCGGAAACGGTGAAGCGGAAGGAATCCGAGCCGTTAAAATGCGGATCGGGGGTGTACGTGACGTTCGGCGGCGTGCCCGAGAGCGTGCCGTTGGCGGGAACCTGCGAGATCGCGAAGGAGAGAGGTGATCCCTCCACATCCGAGCCGGTAAGGACGATGGCCGCGGAGCCGTCCTCGGCGAGCGACCGGGAGGCGGACGCCGCGACGGGAGCGTCGTTGACTGGGGAGATGGAGAACTGAACGGCGCCGGTGATGCTTAAGAGACCGTTGAATACCGAGAAGCGAAGGAAGTCGGTTCCGACAGCGTTGGTCGCTGGTCGATAGACCAGGCTTGGCGGGGTGCCGGAGAGCGTCCCGTTGGTGGGTGACCCCAGGAGGCTGAAGCTGAGCAGGCGTCCCAGCGGATCCGACGCGATGAGTTGGAACGGCGTGGGGGCGTCCTCGACCACCGGGACTGTGGCTGAAGTCACGGAGGGCGCGCTGGTGTTTTCGGAGACCGTGATGGAAACCGTGGCGGAAAGGGCCGCGATGGTGCCATCGGTGGCGTTGAAGCGGAAGGAATCGGAACCGACGTAACCGGAGATGGGCGTATAGGTGACGTTGGGTGGCGTGCCGCTCAGCGATCCGAACACGGGCGGGAAGGTGATGGCGTAGGCGAGCGGATCGCCATCCACATCAGTGGCCCGGAGGGTGATGGCGCGCGAGCCGCCTTTGGCAACCACGACCTCCTGAGCCTCGGCCAGAGGACGGTCGTTCACGTTGACGACCGTGAGGGTGAAGCGGGCGGGGATCGAGGTGGCGGCGCCGTCGTGGACGGTGAATTCGAAGGAATCGGTACCCCTGAAGTCGGCTTCGGGCCGGTAGGAGACATAGGGCGGGGTTCCGGACAACGTTCCGTTTCCGGGCGCGCGCGTGATCGCGTAGGTCAACGGACTTCCCTCGATATCGGTGCCGGACAGGTAGAAGGAGACGAGTCCCTCCTCGTTCACGGAGCGCGACGCGGCGATGGCGATGGGGGCGTCGTTGACCGCGGGGATGGTGATATTGACGTTGACGGCGCTGGAGACCGCGGTGCCGTCGGAGGCCGTAAACTTGAAGACATCGCTGCCGAAATAATTCGTGCGCGGGCGATAGGTGAGATTGGGCAGTGTGCCAACGAGGGTGCCATTGAGAGGTGCCTGGCTGACTGCGTAGGAGATGGGATCGCCGTCGGGATCCACGGCAACGAGGGTGATGGTGCTGGCGGTGTCCTCCGGGATGGTGATGGAAAGCGGATTCGGGTTCGGAGCGTCGTTCACCGGGGAGATGGACAGGGAGATCGAGTTGGTCGTGGACCGCAGGCCTCCGGCATCGATGACATAGTAGCGGAAGGAGTCCGAGCCGTTGACGTTGAGCGCGGGCGTGTAGGTGAGGTTGGGGGCGGTACCGGAGAGCGTTCCCTTGGCCGGTGCCTGCGCGATGCCGAAGCTGATCGCGTCGCCATCGGGATCGGAGCCGGAGAGCGCCACGGCGCGCGAGGTGTCTTCTACCACCGCGAACGAGGCGGCGGCGGAAATGGGGGTGTCATTCACCGGGGTCACGGTCAATTGAACGGCGCTGGAGAGCGACACGGCCTGGCCGTCGCTCACGCTGAAGCGGAAGAAATCCGATCCATTGAAGTTTGCGGCGGGCCGGTAGGTGAGGTTGGGCGGCGTGCCCGATAGCGTCCCCGAGGAGGGCTGGGTGGTGATGCTGTAGGTCAGCGCATCGCCATCGACATCCGTGCCCGCGAGGCGGATGGCAAGGGACGAGTCTTCCGCGAGCGCGTAGCTGGCCGGCGTGGCGACGGGCGCATCATTCACCTGGGAGACGGTGATGGAATAGGTGGCGGGAACGGAGGTGGCCGAGCCGTCGTTGACCGTGAAGGTGAACGTGTCGACGCCGACGAAGTCGACATTCGGTCGGTAGGAGAGGGTTGGCGGCGTGCCGGAAAGGGAACCGTTGGCTGGAGGCGTCGCGATCGCGAAGGTGAGCGTACTCCCTTCGACATCGGTACCGGTGAGGAAGAACGAGACGAGGCCTTCCTCGGTGACCGTGCGTGACCCGGCGGTCGCGATCGGCACATCGTTGACCGGGTGGACGGACAAGGAGATGTTGGCGCCGGAAGAGACGGAGGTGCCGTCGGAAGCCGTGAACCGGAAGTTGTCGAGGCCGAAGTAATTGGCACCGGGGCGGTAGACAATGTTGGGCGGAGTGCCCGTGAGGGTGCCATTGACGGGTGGCTGGATGACCGTGTAGGTGATCGGATCCCCATCGTTGTCGATCGCCGACAAAGTGATGGCGAGGGTCCCGTCTTCGGCCAACGACAGACCTTGGGGCGTGGCAGCCGGCGTGTCGTTCACCGACGAGACTGCGAGCGTGATGGTGGCGGCCGTCGAGGTCAGTGCGTCGTCGGAGGCAGTGAAGGAGAACGAGTCAGCTCCGAAGAAGTTCGCCCGCGGCGTGTAGGTGACGTTGGGCGGCGTCCCCGAGAGACTCCCGTTGGCGGGCGGTTGCGAGATCGCGTAGGTGAGCGGATTGCCGTCCACGTCGACGGCGGCCAGCGTGAGGGCGCGCGGAGTGTCCTCGATCACCGGATAGGATGCCGCGGTGGCGACCGGGCGGTCATTCACCGCAGTGACGTTGATCGAGACGGTAGCCGTCAGGGAATCGAAGCGCCCATCGTTGACCTTGAAGCCGAAGGAATCGGAGCCGTGAAAATTGGGGTTCGGCCGGTAGGTCACCGTGGGCGGCGCGCCTGAAAGTGTGCCGTTCAACGGGGCCGCGGCGATGGCAAAGGTGAGCGTGTCGCTATCGGCGTCCGTTCCGGTCAGGGTGATCGGGAGCGGGGTGTCTTCCTGGAGGGTAAAGGACCGCGGGGTGGCGACCGGAACGTCAAAGATGGGTGTTACCGTGACGGACGCGGTGGCGGGCGTGGATTCCTGGGCTCCATCGGAAACGACGAACTCGAAGGAGTCGGTGCCGACGTAATTGGTGCCGGGGAGGTAGGAGAGTTCGGGGGGGGTGCCGGTGAGCGAGCCTTTCGCGGGTTGGCGAGTGATCCGGAACGTGATGAGAGAACCCTCGGCGTCGGAACCGGTCAGCGTGAACTCGCGCCGGACGTCTTCCGGCAACGTGAGGCTGAGCGGACTTGCCACCGGCGGATCGTTCACCTCAGCGATGGAAATCTGGACCGTGGCCGGGGCGGAACTGTAAACGCCGTCGCGCGTGGTGAACTGGAACGAATCGGATCCACTGAACTGAGCACGGGGTGTGTAGACGAAGTTGGGCGCGGTTCCGGACAGCGTGCCGTTGAGCGGGGAACGGTAGATCGAATAGGTCAGGACCGTGCCCTCGGAATCGGTTCCCGAGAGGGGGACCGCCACCGGAACATCTTCGAGGGTCGAGTAGGATGCCGGATTGGCGAGCGGCGGGTCGTTCACCGCGGAGACCGAGATCGAGACCGTGGCGGTGGCGGACGAGGCGACGCCGTCGCTGGTGCGGAATTGGAAGGAGTCTGGGCCGGTGTAATCGAGGGCGGGCGTGTAGGTCAGGTTGGGCGGGGTGCCTGAGAGGACGCCGCGGGCCGGCGGTGTGGTGATGGAGAAGCTGAGATGATCGCCATCCTGGTCGGAGCCTGTGAGTTTGACGGAACGCGGGGTATCTTCTGTGACGAAGAGAGAGGTATTGGCCGCGAGCGGTACATCATTCATCGGGCTGACCGTGATCGAAATGGTCGCCTGACCCGACAAGGCCGTGCCATCCGTGGCGGAGAAGGAAAAGGAATCGCTACCGTTGAAATTGGCGCGCGGGAAATAGGTGAGCAATGGGGCGACGCCAATGAGGGTTCCGTTGGTGGGAAGGCGGTTGATGAAATAGACCAACGGCTGGAGATCGGCATCTGTGGCGTTGAGCGTAATGGCTCGGGGGGTGTCTTCCGGAGTGGACACCGAGGCCGAGGATGCGACCGGCATGGTATTGACCTGGAGGACCTGGATTTGGACCGTGGCTGGCGCCGAGGTGGCCGTGCCGTCACCGACCGTGAATCGGAGGGTGTCGGGACCGTAGTAGTTCGTTCGCGGCAGGTAAGTCAGGTTGGGAGGGGTGCCGGAGAGGGAGCCGTTGGTGGGCGACTGGGTGACTGTGAAGACGAGGGTGGGCGATTCGATGTCAGAGCCGGTGAGTTGGAAGGAGTTTCGCGTATCTTCCAGGGCGGTGAGGGAGGCGGGATTGGCAATCGGGATGTCGTTCACCGAGACGGTGTTGATATCGATGCGCGCGACCGCCGAGTTGGTGAAACCGTCGGAGACGCGATAGAGGAAGAAGTCGGATCCGAAGAAGTTCTCGGAGGGGACGTAGGTGACCGTGGGCGGCGCGCCGAAGAGGATGCCAAAGGAGGGTTCCTGGACGATTTCCCACGCGATGGGGTCCCCGTCGGTGTCCGAGGCTGCGATGGCGATGACCCGGGGAGTGTCCTCAGGCGTGGTGACGGACTGGGAGAAGGCGACGGGGCCGGAATTGGCGGCCGTCACGTCGAAGACCACCGAGGTGGGGGTCGACTCAAAGAGGCCGTCGAAGGTGATGTACTGGAGGCTGTCCGGCCCGATGTAGCCGTCCAGCGGATCGTAGACGAGGTTGGGAGGCGTGCCGAGCAGTTCGCCGAAGATCGGGGGCGAGATGACGATGAACGAGATCGGGTCGCCCTCGGGATCCCCGCCGGCGAGATTGAACGGAGCCAGCGCGTCGCTGCGCACGGAGACCTCGCCTGGGATGGCAAAGGGAGGTCGATTGATGCTTCCGCCGAAGTAGTAGATCTCGGAGGAGAGCGGGCTTTCGAGGCGGTTGGTGGTGTAGCAGGTGACCGCGAAGTAGTAACCCGTGGCCGGGGCGAGGTCGTCGACCAGTACGGAGTTGGTTTGGCCAACATCCTTTCCCCACGTGTAGGGCCCGGCGAGGGTCCTGCGGTAGAGGATATATCCCGCGATGTTCGGCTGGGAGTTCTGGTTCCACTCAAGCCGGACGGAATCGGCGAGAGCGAACGAACCCGACAGCAGGCCACCGGTGAGGATCAGGGTGAGGACAGAGAAAAGGGAGCGACGCGCGACGAGACTATAGGATTGCACGGCAAGGCACTCATTCGGGTTCCGGAACGTGAGACGACTGGGACCTGTCCCGTTGTGCCGGATGGGTGGTGCCGGAACCAGAGGCCGGAAGTGCGCGAGCGCTGCCGAGCCGTCAACACAGGATCAAAATCTCGGACTCGTCCGAGACCAGTCATAGGACGCGCGGAGTGTCTTGAGATAATGAGGAGGAGTCAAGCATCTGGACGCGCATGTTGGGTTTTAGAATGAAAAGAAAAAGGGCGGGACAGCAATGCTGTCCCGCCCTGCGAGATCGAAGTACGTCGGAATCCGCTTCAGGCAACCTTCTGACGGCGCACGAGCGCGAGACCGAGGATGCCGGCACCCAGCATCACCAGCGTCGCCCCGTTATCAGGAACCCGCGGCGGATCGTACACCAGGATGTCCTGAGCAGGATTGCCACGCGCGGTGAGCAGGTTGATCGCCCACACGCCGTTCTCACCCGCGGCCGCCGCGGACTTGGCCATGTTCACGTCGCCGCCGAAATTGGCGACCGCGAGAGCCACGAAAGGATTGGCGAGACTCAGCGCGATTTCGTCTTCGAAACCCCAGAGAGCGTTCTGGAGCAGGTTGGCCGACGCCTGGCGAGCAGCAACGTTGGACTTGTCGTAAGCGTAGCCGGGCAGGTCGCCGGTGGCGAACAGGCAGTACAACCACGTGGTCGCCTTCGAGAGCACGTCGCCGGGGCCGTCGGCAGCGCTGTCCGCGCCACCACCGATCGCCTTGCTGTTCTTGGCGCCGACGTAGGGGGCGTTGAAGGTCAGGTTCTCGCGCAGTTCCAAGCAGAACGTGCTGAAGCCCGTCGCGCCGTCGATCGTCTGGGTGGCGAGCGCGTCGTAGCTGCCGAGGAAGCTGTCCGGCGAGGTAAAGGCAACGAATTCGCCGCCGCTGCCTCCACGGAAACTTCCCGTCTTGACAACGACGTCGAAGCCGAACGCGGGGATGGCCCCGAGACCGACTGCGGCCGCGACCGCGAGAAATGTTTTAGCGGATGTATTCATGGATGGGTCAGATGAGTTATCGGGATGCGATGTTTCGATCTACGCGAATTTCTTAACAGCACACCGTGTGCCAGTCGGGGACTCCTCGCCTCGCACGGTTTCTGGAGTTCGTCCAAACAGTTTATGGACAACATGTTAAATGAATTCATTCGTGTGATGACCCGGGTCCGCCCCCTCCTTTCAGGGGGCTGTTTGTAAGGATTTCCGACGATCAGGAATCCGGGAAAGGCCTGGAATTCGTTGTTACCTGTTGTGGCGCAATTGATTGTGATTGGTTTTCTGGGTGTAAGGAAATCCGTTTGGCGTAATCAGCTGCGGTGGAAGCGATTGGCGAGAAAGCAAAACGGCGACCGGGGTGAGCCGGTCGCCGTGCGGAAGGCGAGGAAATGGGACCGTGGCGGTCTATTTGTCGCGGAGCGCCTCGAGGCGTGCGCGGGCATCGGCGGCGAATCGCGCCGAGGGTGCGGCGGTGATGGCGGCCTGGTACGCCTTCCTGGCTTCGGCGGGCTGGTTCATGCCCTCGTGCGCGAGCCCGAGGTGGTACTGGAGGGAGGCGTCGCCGGCCTGGCTTCGGGCGGCTTCGGTCAGGAGCAGAACCGCCATGCGGTGGTCCCCTTTGCGAGCGGTGAATTTTCCGAGTGCCCCGGTAAGGGCGTCGTCGGAGCCGAGGAGTCGGCGGGCGCGGTTTGCGGCCTCGAATCCCCTGGCGTCGTCGACTGGCTCATCGGCGAGCACGAGTGCGAGTTCGCGCACGGCGGGAATCCAGTTGGCGGAGGCCGCCAGGATCTGTTCGCACGCCTTGACGGCATCGGCGCGGCGGCCTTGAGCGCGCGCCAGTTTGGCGTAGGCGAGGAGGGCGACGGGATTGGCCGGGTCCTTTTTGAGGGACCGGTCAACGAGCGCGGCTCCCTGTGGGGAAGGAGAAGGCTCCGCGACCAGCTTGAGGAGGTCGAGAGTCTCGCGCGCGGCCGGCGCCAACGGGGTGTTGGTGGAGGCGATGCGGAGCAGACTGGCCTCGGCCTCCGCGAGACGGCTCTGGCCCAGCAGCGCGCGGGCGAGGTCAAAAGTCACCTCGGGGCGCGTGGCGAACTGGCGGGCGGCCTCCTCGAGGGCATTGGAAGCGGTGACAAAATCGCCCGCTCGCAGGGCGATGCGCCCGGCGGCGTACGCGACCTCGGGGTCGGACGGGGCCACCGTGCGGGCGGTCCGGATGAGTTCGGCGGCGCGGGTCGGGTTGTTGAGGCGCTCGGCATACAACGTGGCGAGGCGGCCGAGGACGGGGCCGGACCGCGGGTTGACTTTCAGTGCTTCCTCGAGCGCAGCCCGTGCCTTTTCGACATCGCCGCGGGATTCGAACGCGGCGCCCAGGCGCGAGAGAACAATCAGGTCGGTAGGATGCTCCTTGCGGCGTTGTTCGAGGCGCGCGAGCTGCTGATCGTCGGCGGGGGACGATTGCGCATCGAGAATCGCAAGATAGTCACGGACTTCTGCGCGACCCGGGAATTCGTCGGTGGCGGTGTTGGCCAGACTGAGGGCGATCCGCGCCTCGGACTCATGGCCCATCATGTAATGGGCCATACCGAGGTGGTATTGCACCTCCGGCTGAGGTCCCAGTTTGGCGGAGGCCTCGAGGAGGTAGCGAAGGGCGTCGTCGTAATTGCGTTGGCGGTAATAGATCCAGCCGAGGGTATCGGCGATGGCCGGGTCCTCGGGGGCCAGTTCCCGCGCGCGTTTGGCGGTGGCGAGCGCCTCTTCGGGCCGCTTTAGATGCTCCGACTGGAGGTAGGCGAGGTTGTTGTGGAGGTAGGCATTACGGGGATTGCCAGCGATGGCCCTCTGGTACCGTTCCGAAGCGCCGGTGTAATCCTTGCCGCGCTGGAGGATCCCCGCGCTGAGGACGAGGGCCTCGAGGTTATCGGGTTTCTTGGCGAGGAGCGCGTCGAGTTCCTGGATGGCCTCTTTCTGCCGCGTCTCGCTGCGGGCCAGGACGCGGGCGAGGGACATGAGTCCGGTGGGTGATTCCGGGGCCAGAGCAGTGGCTTTGCGGGCGGCCTTTTCGGCCTCGGCGAGGTTGCCCTGATGCAGGAAGACCTCGCATTGGACGAGCCACAGGAGGTGTTCATTGGGCTGGGACGCCAGGCGTTGCTGGAGCCGCTGGTGGGCGCGCGCGTAGTTGGTGGCGGCGACGTCGAGGAGGACGAGTTGCTCGAGGGCGGCGAAATGATTGGTGGGTGAAAGGCGCAGAGCTGCCTCGAAGGCTTGCGCGGCGTCGGCGGGCCGTCCGAGCAGGCGGAGCACCAGTCCCTGCTCCAGCGGGCTGTCGAAGCTGTTGGTGAACCGGCTGCGGGCCACCTGCAGGGCGTTGAAGGCGTCCTCGAGTTTGCCGGACGACGAGTAGGCGCGGGCGAGCTGGAGGTAAGCGGGCTCGAAGGTGGGATTCTGGCGGATGGATTCGCGGAGAGTATTGACGGCCTCGTCGCGCGAGCCCTTCCGGAGATGCAACTGTCCGAGCAGCAGCGCGGCGGGTGAGAACCCCGGGCGAAGCTGAAGGGTCCGCTCCAAGGCGGTCGTGGCGCGGGCAGTGTCTTCGGACGCGAGGAAGGCGCGGGCGAGCTGGAACTGGATGGCCTCCGAATCAGGTCGGATTTCCGCGGCGCGCTGGAGTTCCTTGATGGCGTCCGCGGGGCGGTTCTGGGCCAGTCGCAATTGGGCGATGGTGCGGAGGACATCGACGTCGAAGGGGGCTTGGGCCGAGGCGGTGGTGAGGGCCCTTTCCGCGTCGTCGGGCTTGCGTTCCGCGAGGGCGAGCTCCGCGCGCGCGACCCAGCCGGCGGTCCGCTCGGGAGCCTTGGCATTGAGGTCGTCGAGGACCGAGCGGGCTTCGTCGAGGCGCCCGGAACCAAAGAGGAAGCGTCCCCATGCGAGGCGGGCGGGGGCGTGGGGGGCGGAGAGTTCGTAAGCCCGCTTGAGGTGCGTTTCGGTTTCCGCGCGGCGTCCCTGAAGCGCGAAGAAATTGGCGTAGAGCTGGTGGGCGATGGCGGAGTCGGGCGTCAGTTCAAGGACCTTCTTGAAGTGCTCTTCGGCGCGCGGCAGGTCATTGCGGGTGATGGCGAACGTGGCGTCGACGAGGTGGTAAAGGGGGTGGTCACCGCGGGCGGCGCGCAGGGAAGCCAAGCGCGCCTCGGACGCCGTGAGTTCCTCTGGCGTTCGGGTGGCCGTGCCGAGGAGAACGAGGGCGGTTTCGTTGGTGGGATCGAGGCGCAGCGCCTCCTCGAGTTCCCGGTGGAAGGCGATGCGGTTGGTCTCTCCCGGAGTGGACGAATAGATGACCGCGAGGTGGGTGTGGAGCTCGATGTCGTTGGGGTACTGATCGCGCGCCTTGGAGAGGAACTGGAAGGCATCGGCGACCTGGCCCTGTTCGAAGAGGATCTTGCCGAGGCGCAGGCGAGCGAAATGGTTCGTGGTCTGGAGCCGGATGACGTTGATGTACTCGATTTTCGCGACCTCGAAATCGCGCCGCGCGAAGGCTTTGTCCGCCTTGTCGAGATGGCCCGCGATCTTGTCTTCCTTGGAGCAGCCGGGAAGCAGGAGGCCGAGGACCAGGATGAAGGCGGAGGCGGCACCGGTGCGGAAGAGGGATTTCAAGTTCATGGCGTAGGCTTTGGGAGGCGCGCGAGGGCGGCGTGGCAGGGGCAGGAAAGGACCCGGGCTCAGGTTTTCGAGGCGGGCGGGCCCTGGGTCAGGCGTCGTTGTTCCTGGCGGCGCAGCCACCACAGCAGGATGAAGAACGGGATGAGGCTGACGCCGAAGAAAAGCGGTCCGCCTCGATGGTGAAGCGGCGAATCGATAATACGCGGGTCAACGTGCACCGAGAGCAGCGTGATCGTGCAGATTCGGAAGGTATTCCGCGCGATGCCGAGGGGGATGATGCTCAGGGCGAGCACGGCGCGCCGCCAGGGTGAGCGCAGCAGGAGGTAGCCTCCGATGATGCTGGTGATGAACAGCACCACGGTGGAGCGCACCCCGCTGCATTCCTGAGCGACTTCGAAGCGCAGGCCGGGAAGCCAGAAACTCCGCTCGTCGCGCGAGAAAGTGACGTCGAGCAGGTTGAACGCCACCGCGACCGCATCGGCGGACGCGTGTTGCAGCGCGCGCTCGATGAGCTGCACGGCGGGGTCGGGGAGGGGGATGGTGAACACCAGGAAACCGAGTGGGAACAGCGCCCGGCGGGCGCCGTCGATGCCGAACACCGCCAGGGCAGCGGCCCAAACGGCCAGGACCCAGCCCACCATCTGGGAGGCGAGCCAGGAAGGTTCCAGCTGCACCCAGCCTGCCCTCCGGCCCTGGTAGCTGAGCGCGCCGGCGCCCAGCGCGAGCAGGGCGAGGGGCACGGCCGCGGCCCATCGGGCGCGGGTGGGGGCGGGGCCGCCGGTCGGCCGCGCGTACTGCCACGCGATCCATGCCGAGATGAAGGGAATCATCGCGGCGTAGGCGTGAAGGTCATCGCCTCCGGCGGCGCGCGCCATGCCGAGCCATCCCGGTAGAAAGGCGAGCGTCACTACACCGACCGCGACCAGGAACATCAACAGCGGTCGCCGGGACGGCGGCGGGGAGGTCGCCGGAGTCACGGCGGTCCCCGACGTGGTCGCGATTGCGGCACTGGGCGCGGGTGTCGGTGTTTTCATGCGGTCCTGGTACGATCTGCGTCCCGGGCGACCGGGTGCGCTCCGGTGGGAGCTCAGAGGCTCCAGCTGATGTCGATGCCGAACTGGTTGCTGTTGAAATCGTACAGGCCGTCGTCGGAGCTATTGGCGCGGTAGGAGTAGAAGGCCGCGGCGCGGAACCGGTTGAGGATACGCGCCGAGACCGAGAAACGGGCGAATGCCGAGTTGTCTTCGCGCGCGCGATCGAGATCGCCGAGCGTGCTTTGGTAAGTGGTGAACCGATAGCCGCCGGAGGCCGTCACCGACCAGCGATCGGTGAGGTTCTGGGTGACGCCGGCCTGAACCGAGGTGTTCTTGGTGAACTGATCGGTGAAGTAGGACGTGCTGATATCGTGGCTCAAGCCCAGGGAGAGCGCCGTCTTCTGCAGCACGCGGTAGGTGGCATTGGCGGCGAAGATGGGGGACGGCTCGGTGGAGGCGTCGGATTCCAGGAACTGCCTGATCTCGCCGCCGGCCGAGAGGGAGTACCTGATCTTCTCGCCCAGTTCCCCGCTGAGTCGCAGGTTCAGACGCTCGTTGACCATGTCCGAGCCGGGCGACACGAGATCGTAACCGACCCCGAAGCCGGCACCGAGCCGCATGGTTTCACGAATGGGAAGGTCGTAGGAGGTGTACCAGTTCCATGAATGGGCGTCGGAACCGTCGTCGGAAAGCCGGAAGTTCTGCGAGAGGGAGGAGTTGAGATAACCGCGCGGACCGCGGTCAAGGCCGACTCCCAGGCTGGTGGAGTGGGTGGTCTGATCGGTCTGAGTGCCGGTTTCGACGAGCGGGTCGCTGGAGATGGAGGTGCCGTGGTTCACGTAGACCCGCCAGGGGCCGCGTCCACCCCATCCCGAAAGCGTGATCGCGTGGTCGACGTTGTTCTTATAGTCGTCCGCGGAATAGAAATGAATCGACGGCCGGTACCCGACGGTCCAGTGGGTGCCCGCGTAGAGGTCGAAACCCGGGGTGATGGTCTGGCGCAGGGTGTCCTCCTCGCGGCCCGGGCCGGAGAGGAGTCCGGTGCCATAGAGCAAGCCGTAGGCGATCTCCGGCCGGAGGTCGAATGGCCCGAGCGCGAGCAGCTTGGATGGGGAACTGGCGCGGGAGAGCGGGCTGGCGGGAAGTCCGCCGCCGCCGAAGACGGAAGTTCCGAGGCCCGGCCGGAGGAACGCCGG
>CAZYJB010000027.1:12468-12895 GCA_964647675.1 uncultured Verrucomicrobiota bacterium
TCCTGGGCCACCCATTCCGGCAGGTCGGGGGCATCCTCGGGAAGCCACGGGAGATTGGGGATGCGCGACTCAAGATAGGTGGTCGAACTCGAGGGCGCGTTGGTGGACAACGTGGTGATGGCGAGCGAATCCTGGCCCCGCGCCGTGGCACCCAGCCCGGCGACGACGGTCGCGAGGCTGGCGGGCACGAGGGCGAAACGGCGGGTACCGGATGGGCGGCGAGCGGGTTTCATAGGGGAGAGGATGCAGCCGCGATGTAACAGTCCGGTTCTGTGTTTGCCGAGCATGGAGTGACCGGGCACCGAGTCGTTCGCCAGTCGGGTTGAGCGACCGACCTACGTGCCGTGATCGAGGTGGGTCCAGGCATAGAGAAGGCCGAGGAGTTCACTCAGCACGTATTTTACTCCGGCGCTGTATTTCCACCAGG
>CAZYJB010000028.1:0-12856 GCA_964647675.1 uncultured Verrucomicrobiota bacterium
GAGTGGTCGGGGCGGGAGACTGACGCTGCTGTCGCAGTGCACTGCGGTGAAGCCGGAGTGGCTGCGGGAGATGTTTCCGCAGCATTTCAGCTCGCGGTTGGAGCATCTCTACGATCGGACTCACAAACGCGTGGCGGCGATCGACGTGATTCGGTTTCTCGATCTGGTGGTGGAACAGCAGCACCGGCGCGAGGTGGATCCGACTGAATCCGGCCGGTGCCTGGCGGACGCCTTCGCGCGCGGCTGGCTCGACCTGCCCAACCTCGACCACGCAGTGCAGCAATGGATCGGCCGCGTGGAATGCCTGAGGGCGGCGGTTCCGGAACTCGAGTTGCCACTCATGCGAACCGACGGATTGCGTCGGGCCTTGGAGACGGCGTTCCGCGGCCTGACGCTCGGGCGCGACGCACAGTCCGTGGATCTGTTGCCGGCTTTCCGCGGAGTGTTGTCGAAAGCTCAACAGGCCTTTGTGGAGGAACTGGCCCCGTTGCAAATCCCCGCTCCCGATGGCAAGAGGTGGAAGGTGACCTACACGGCGGAACGCGACGAGTCGGAGTCTCCCCCGGTCCCGGAGGTGCAGATCAAACTGCAAGATTGCCTGTCCATTCAGGAACACCCGCGGATTGCCGAGGGACGAGTACCGATCCGGATCTGGCTTCAGGACCCGGTCGGCAAGCGTCTGACCTCGACACGGGACTGGCCCGCGTGGCGGAAGGGGGAGTACCCGAAGCTTCGAGCGGCGCTGAAGTCGAAGCACCCGGGGTTTCTCTGGCCGTAGGAACGTTGGTGCGGGGTGCACTCACGCTGTCACGCAGTATGGAACGCCAGGAACCACCGTTCGCCTTCGATTGCGCGCGCCGCATCCGATGACTGTCGAACGCCTCATCCATGACCCAACCCGAGTCCAGAATCTGTTTCAGGACGGAGCTGCTGAAGCCGGCGGAGGCTCCTAACCGTGCCACCTGGACGTTTCTCATCCTGCCGAAGGAGGCCAGCGCGCGCCTCCGCACGCGGGGCAGGACCACCGTCGAAGGCACCCTCAATGGGGCACCGTTCCGTGCCACGCTTGAACCGGATGGCGAGAAGAGTCATTGGCTGAAGGTGACTCGGAAGCTGCGCGAGGCGGCTGGGGCCAACCCTGGCGACACAGTTACCTTGGAACTTGTGACGGTGGAGGAGGAACCGGAGCCGAAGGTGCCGGCCGATCTCAAGAAGGCACTCGCTGCAGCGCCGAAGGCGAACGCGTTGTGGGCCGAGATCACGCCCATCGCTCGCCGCGACTGGATCCACTGGATTGATTCCGCCAAGCAGGCGGAGACCCGCGCTCGACGGATCGACAACGCCTGCTCGATGCTCGCGGCGGGGAAACGGCGCGTCTGCTGTTTTGATCATTCCGGGTTCTACAGTGGCGGCTTCAGCGCGCCGAAGGCGACGCGCTGAGGCGTGCGTCGAGAGAAACACTCCGGAAGGGCCCCTGGCTCCGCCGATCGCTCCCGAATCCGCCTTGTCATCCAAGCCCGCCGGCCATCTCATCGACGCCGCTCTTCACGCAACCCCTGATCCGAGACCAGACATCCCTACAACCACTCCACCCATCCACGTACCTGGGGTGGGGATCCCCGAGCAAACTCATGGCCGCTCGACCCCGGTCAGCAGTTCTTGAAGCCCTCGTCGCCTATCTGGACGGGGCGTACATGAACGTCGATAGCCAGGGACAGTTCTTTTGGGACCATCCTGGCGGGGACCGGGGGATCATCTGGTTATCCCACCACAGCGCTTCCTCGGGCCGACGCAAGTATCGATCCGACCGTTATCAGTTCCGCTTCAATTCCGCGACGGAACGCGTGATCCGCGAGCTTTCAGATCCGGCAGTCAAGCCCGGGAGTTGGGTGGTGGCGAAGACGAAGCGGGTCTATCGCGCTCTGCTCCGGGCGGGCCACCTGGTCACCTGCGAAGCCTACACCCGCGGAGCTGGCCCCCAGTTGGTCGGCGCCGTGCTCGGCGTGAATCTGTACCCGCTGTTTGTCGCCGATACGATGTACGGGCTGCCCGCGCACCGACGCGCATCCGCCGAATGCCTGGCGGAACTCGTCTCCCAGCTCCACAAGATGGGTTTCCTCTTCGTGGACACGCAGAAGGTACACCCCGCGGACCATCCGGCGGCGAGGTTGGGAGAAGTCAGTCTGTCGAAGCCTGAGTTTCTGCGGCTCACCAAGCCTATCCGCGACCGGATTCTTATGGTCACTCCCACGAGTCCTGATCCCGCCCCAAACCCGCATCGCCCGGGTCCCAATCGCACCGGGGACCTTCAATTCGACCGCATGGGTGCCAGCTACATCCGAAGCCTCGAGCTGGGTCCGGATGTCCGCGAGGAGGAATGGCTCATGCTCAAGTCGCGACTCAAACGACCGCACGGCGCCTGCCTGGACTATGCCTGCGGTGACGGCTTCATCACCAGCAAGCTCCTCTCGCTCGACCCGCATCTCTCGGTGGTTGGCGTGGACAACTCAGTCACGATGATGGCCGCGTACCAGAAGCGGTTCTCTGACAATCCACGCATCCGCGGCGTGACGGTAGAGGAGTTCGAACAACTGAGGTCGGCGCATTTCGGGACGGCGATCTGCCTGGGAGGGTTCCATCACGTCCACGACCCCGTGCATCGCATGAGCGTAATCCGTGATCGCATGACACCCGGGGGCAGCCTGCTGATCGCGGACTTTGCCGATCAATCCCCCTCCCAGGCCTATTTCGACGATTTGATTAATCGGTACAATCCAACCGGTCACGTGGGGTTCTTTCTCTCGGAGTCGCGGGCGGTGAATCTGGGTCGGGCCTGCGCGCTGAAACTCGTCGACTACCGGCAGGTCGGGGTCGCGTGGCGCTTTTCGTCCGAACACGAGCTGTCGGAGTTCGTTGTCCAGCACCACGGACTGTCGTGTACTCCGAGAGTGGCCCTGAATTATCTCAAGAACCATGGGATGATCTCTTCGGAAGGTGGTTTTCAGTTGAGGCATACCTATTGCCTCGTGGAGTATCGAGCATCATGACCTTTTCTTACCTGCTGACATGAAAAACTTCGCTGAGGAGATCTTCCACTTTGCCCAGTCAGTGGATTTTCTCACGTCGGATAATGTGAAGGCCGTAAAGAAGCTGATCATCGATCATCTGATGTGCCGCTTTCGAGCTGCCACCGTGGAGGTTTGCCTGGAAACGCGCATTGTCGGGCCGCACGGCAATGTCGGCCTGTACTACTCCTGGTTTTCGGGCGAGCAGGAGCCCGACCAGCACAATTTATTCTACCCGGACGAGCCGAAGCGCTATTACGGGCAGACTTCCTTCGCATTCGATCGGAATCTGGAGTTGTGGATTATTGGCAAGGCCGATGTCCCGCTGAGCAGGACGCAGGACTATCTCAACATGATGCCCGATGCATCGCCGATCGAGGTTCCCCCATTCGTGCCTTATGCGGGCAACGAGCGGATCAAGACCTCGATCATCCTCCCGCTGGTGAAGCGCAAGAAGCCGAGAGGAATCCTGAACATCGAAATCGAGTCGCGCTTGAACTGCTCATCAGCGCTGGTTGCCGAGGCAAAGAACATCCGGGACGCAATCGGCATCATCATCGAGGTGGGCGAAGTCTCCAAGGCCAACTGCCAGAACACGGGTCACGCCATTGACCGGCTGAAGGGTCTGGCGACGGTGCGGCCGAAATCGTATTTCATCAGCTACTCGTGGGATCAATCGGCGGCGGCAGATCATGTTGAGGCACTCCTGCAGCGGAGAGGCAGGAATGTTCTCCGGGATGAGGGCCGGGTGGAGGCGGGTGCGGTCATCGCCGACGAAGTGGAGGCTTCGATCGCCGAGTGCGATGTGTTTTTGATCCTGAACAGCAAGGGTTGGTCGGAGTCTCGCTGGTGTCGGTCCGAGCATCAGTATGCTCTGGAACTCCGGGCGAGGGGCCGCCATGCGCCGAAAGTGGTGGTGCTGGAATTGGAGGATGCGAAGCCCCCGTTCCTTGAAAACGCCGGGCTACGACTGAAGGGGCAGACGCGTGACAATCGGAGCGAGTCGATTGCCAAGCTGATCAGCACCGAAGAGGCCTGAGGGACGCGGCTTTAATTCTGGAGCACCAGGCGGTAGCGGGCCTTGCCGGCGCGGAGGTGTTCCATGGCGTCGTTCACCTTCGACATCGGGAAGCCTTCGGTGATGGGCGCGATGCCGTGCCGGGCGGAGAACTCCAGCATGAGATCGATGCCGGTGGGACTGCCGGTCGGCGATCCCGCGATGGATTTCTGGCCCATGATCAGGCCAAAGGCGGGAACCTCCAACGGTTTCAGGACCGCGCCGACCACGTGCAGGATGCCGCGCGGCGCAAGGGTCTCGAGGAGTCCGGGAATGTCCTGGGGCACGTTGATGGTGGAGATGATCAGATTGAGGCGTCCCGCGATGCGCTTCAGCGCGCCGTCGCGCTTCGTGTTGTGGACGAAGTGCGCGCCGAGCTGTTTCGCCTCGGCCTCCTTGCTCTCGCTGGTGGTGAAGGCATGGACTTCGCAACCCCAGTGGCGCGCGAACTGCAGCGCCATGTGGCCCAGGCCGCCGATGCCGATGACTCCGACGCGTGCCGTCGACGAGATGTCGTGTACGAGGAAGGGCGAAAATACGGTGATGCCACCGCAGAGGAGCGGACCCGCCTTCGCGGGATCAAGACCTTCGGGCAGCGGACGGGCCCACGCCCATTGGACGCGGATGCGATCGGCGAACCCGCCGTGCCGACCGACAATGGTCCCTTGGGTCGAGGCACAGAGGTTGTGATGGCCCGAGAGACACTCGTGGCAGGCGAGACAGCTGGAGGCGGACCAACCCACGCCGACCTTTTGTCCGACCTTCAGTCCCCGGGCCTCCGCACCGAGGGCCGTGACGGTGCCGATGACTTCGTGTCCGGGGACGAACGGGTAGCGGGCCATCCCCCATTCGTTGTCGAGCATCGAGAGGTCGGAATGGCAGACGCCGCAGTGGCTGACCTTGATTTCGACTTCCTGCGGGGCCAGGTCGCCGGCTTCGTAGGTGAACGGTTCGAGGAGACCACCAGCGGCGCTGGCGGCGTAGGCGTTAAAAGCAGGCATAAATGGGGTCGCGGGCGACGTGGCCCGGTCGGGGGCCATGCATTCCACGACCGGCTCGGAATGCAAACCGGAATCTGAAGCCGGCATGCGCCCCGGCTGTGCCGCGTTCCCGGAATCCTGCGGCGACGCCCGCCCGTCGGCGCCCCGTTTCACCATCACCGCCACGGGGATTGCCGGGGCCGGGATCGGACTCCAAGCTCCGTCGAGCGCATGGATTCTCCCGCCGGACGTCGTGGTTTTTGTGCAGCGATGAACCACCCGATTCCGCGTGTCCTCTGTGAACGCTGCCGCCGTCCGGCCAGCGCGTGCTGGTGCGGGGAGTTGACCCCAGTGGACACCGCGACGCGCGTCGTGTTTCTCCAGCATCCGCGCGAGGCGCGGGTGGCGATTGGGACTGCGCGCATGGCGCACCTCGGGCTCGTGCGCAGTGAATTGCGCCGCGGCATCGACTTCACGTCCGATCCGCGCGTGCTGGAGATCGTCGCGCAACCCGGGACCGCGCTGCTGTTTCCCGGCGAGGGAGCGATCGCGCCGGATGCGCTGGTTCGTCCACCGGAGACACTGGTGGTCATTGATGGCACCTGGCCTCAGGCGCGGCGCATGATGGCGTTGAATCCGCATCTTCGATCGTTGCCGCGGATTGGATTTGTGCCGCGCGAACCGGGCAATTATCGCATCCGCCGGGAGCCGGCCGCGCATTGCGTGGCCACGATCGAAGCGGTGGTGGAAGTGCTGGCGGCATTCGAAGGCGATGCGGCGCGTTTCCGGCCGCTGATCGAGGCCTTCGATCGCATGGTGGAGCGCCAGCTCGCGGGACGCGCAGGGCGCTCGGAGCCCGCGCGTCGCCGTCTCAAGCCGGCTGATCCGTGGTGGCACTTGAAGGGCGTGCCGGATTTGGCGGCGCTTTGGCCGGATATCGTGGTGATCGCCGGGGAGGCGAATGCGCATCGACGTGGGAGCGGAGTTCCGGGCGATCCCGAGATCGTTCACTTGGCGGCGTGCCGTCCGGCCACCGGCGAGACATTTCACGCGTTCCTGGCGCCGCGGCGTCCGCTGGCGCCGGCGGCGGCGCACCATCTGGAGGTTCCGATCGGATCGCTGCTGGATGGCCGGAGCGTGGGGGATGTATTGGAAGCGTGGAGTCGGTTTTTGCGACCCGGAGATCGACTGGTGGGGTGGGGACCGTTCGCGTGGGATCTGCTGGCGCGCGAGGGCTGGCAGCCGCGGAGGGAGCCCATCGATCTTCGGCTGGTGGCGGCGCTGCGATTGAAGCGGCGTCCGGGTTGTGTGGAAGCGGCGGTGCGCGCGGTGGGCAGCAGCGTGACTGAGCTCTGCCGGATGCCTGGGCGCGCCGGGCGTACCGTGGAAGCTCTGGGTGCGTTCCTTGAGGCGTTGCTGCGCGAGAAGGGCCCAATGGAAGAATGGGATCCCGAAAGGAATGGGTCGGTGTTCCCTTCGGGCCACCGAGTCACGAGGCGTACCTCGTGACCCACCGGGCCGGATCCCGCGCTCCATGGCGTATGCAAACGAGATCGCTGGAGCCGGCGAGCGTGGCCTGAAGCCCACGTCTATGGAGAACGTTCATTGATTGGCCTTGTCCGTCCTCAAACGTGCGCGGGAGAGTCGATCGATGAGTCCGTACAAGAGCCTGGTGATCTCTCTTTTGCTGGGAGTGAGCGCCGCCGCCTTTGCCCCGGCCGCGGTCGTGCCCGGGGTGCCGGAATCCACAGGTCGCTGGGCGGGGCGCGACGGAAAGCTCACGCCCGTGCCGGTGCGCCATGCGCGGTTGGAAGGCGGCTTCTGGGGGCCGAAGCTCCGGATCTACCGCGAGCGCACGATTCCGCATTCGTGGCAGTACATGGGCCACAACCTTCGCTCGCTGCGCAAGGCGGCGGGCCAGCCAACCGAGGGCCCGTTCAACGGCACCTGGGACGAGGCGAATCTCCACAAGTTCCTGGAGACGATCGCGCTCTCGCTGGGTACGTCTCCGGATGCCGCCCTCGAACAGAGCGTGGATGAGATCGTGGACCTGCTGGGTCGCGCGCAGCGCCCCAACGGCTACGCGCATGTCCACATCATCAACGAGGGCAAACCGGAATGGGACCCGGAGTTTCTCGACGGTTCGCACGATGGCTACGTGCTGGGACATCTGATCGAGGCGGCCATCGAGTATGAGGCGAACACCGGCAAGCGCGCCCTGCTGGACATCGCCTGCAAGGCGGCAGACGAGGCCTACGAACATTTCCTTGGGCCGAAGGGAGTCCCGGGTTTCTGCGGGCACGCCGAGCTGGAGATGGCGCTGGTGGAACTGGCACGCGTCACCGGTCGGACGCGGTACGTCGAGTTGGCGCGCGCGTTTGTCGAGTGGCGCGGGCGCGGCGTGGTGAAGCCGGTTGGCGCCACGCCGAGGTCTTACTTCCAGGACCAGGTTCCGCTCCGCCAGCAGCGAGTTCTGGACGGGCATGCCGTCAGGTCCACGTTCTTCGCAACGGGCGTGGCCGACCTGGCGCTGGCGACGGGCGAGGCGGACTATCGTCTCGCGGCGAACCGGTTCTGGGACAGCGTCACGCTGCGACGCATGACGATCACCGGGAACACGGGACCGCGCCAGGAACACGAGGCGTTCGGCGAGGACTTCGACCTGCCGAACAACGGCTACTACGAATCCTGCGCGGCGTGCGGCCTCATGGATTTCGCGCAGCGGATGTTCCTCCTGGAGGGCGGATCCGATGCCGGCGATGTCATGGAGCGCGTTCTCTACAACGCCGTTCTCCACGGCATCTCCCTCAATGGAACGAACTCCTACTATCAGAACCCGCTGAGCGACACGAACCGCAGCCGCTACAACTCCTGGGTCTGCTGCCCCCCGAATCTGTCGCGCACGCTCTTTCAGGTCGGGCGCTATGCCTACGCCTCCGGGAACCGCGAGGCGTATCTGAATCTCTATGTCAGCGGTGCGGTGCAGTTGCCGATGGATGGCGGTTCGGTGGGACTGAAGGTCGAGACGGACTACCCATGGGAAGGTCGGGTGGGAATCCGCGTGTTGCCGGGTGGGGTCTCCCGATTCGCGCTGAACCTGCGCTGGCCCGCCTGGTGCGAGGCTGCCACGCTGTCGATCAATGGAACTCCCGTTCGTCCGCTGCCCCGGACCGACCGCGGTTACCTGTGCCTGGAACGTGAGTGGCGCGCGAATGATGTCGTCGAATTGGTGATGGAGATGCCGGTGCAACGGATCGAAGCCCACCCGATGATCAAAGACTGCGTGGGCAAGGTGGCGCTTCAACGGGGTCCGCTGGTCTACGGGTTCGAAGGCGTGGACAACGGCGGCAAGGCAGCCCTCGAATTGGGCGAACATCCCGAGTTCCGAGTCGAGGCCAGGAACGAGTTGCTTGGCGGCATCCGGGTGGTCACGGGCGCCGACGCCGGGGGCCGACCGTTCGTTGCCATCCCATTCTATGCGATGGCCAATCGCGCGAAGTCCGTGCAGGAGGTCTGGGTCAGCCAGCGCGGATGGAAGCCGGGCGACGCGTGGTGGGAGGGGCGGCTTTACCGGCACGCCGGGGAGCGCATGCAACCGGCCGTGGCGCCAAGTCCCACCGAGAAGGACGCCAAGGAGACCGAGTCGTCTCCGCGGTGACCCGATCCAATCTCCAAGAACGTGACCCTGTCGTAAGCTTGGCCGCAACGATGCGTGCCAGGGAATCCGCGAATGCATGAATGCCCCCCGCTTGCTCTCTCTCCTGCGCCGCGGCTGGCTGGTCGCCAGCCTCCTGACTTCCGCTTTGCTGCACGCGGACGAGGCAAGTCTGAGGGCGGACTTCTCGATCCGCACGGGAACCATCCGGCCGCTCCACGGCATCAACAAGGGCCCGCTGGCGCCCGGCGGCATCGTGCAGGTGATCCAGGAACAGAAGGAACTGGGGATCCCCTTCACGCGGCTGCACGACTGTGGCTGGCCCAACCCGTACGTCGTCGATCATCACGCGGTTTTCCCGAACCCGAAGGCCGATCCGGCGCTTCCGGAAAGCTACGATTTCCGGCTCACCGACGAATACCTCGACGCCGTGCGTCAGACGGGCGCGGAGCCCATTTATCGCCTCGGCGAGAGCATCGAGCACACGAGCGTGAAACGGTTTGTTCATCCGCCCGCCGATCCCGACCCATGGGCGGCGATCTGCCTGGGCATCATCCGCCACTACAACGAGGGATGGGCGAACGGGTTTCGTCACAACATCCGTTACTGGGAGATCTGGAACGAACCCGAGAACCGTCCGGTCATGTGGAGCGGCACGGATGACGACTATCTGCGGCTTTATCGAATCACCGCGACCGCCATCAAGAAGGCGTACCCGGCATTGAAGGTCGGCGGACCGTCGCTGGGCGCGAGTGGCAGCTGGGTGAAGGGTGAGTTCGTGCCCACGGAGTTCGCCGTGCGTTTCCTGGACCTGTGCCGCCAGGAGAACGTGCCGCTAAACTTCTTCTCGTGGCATTGCTACACGGCAGACTCCGCGGAACTCACCGCCCGTTCCCGTGCCATCCGGCGTCTTCTGGATTCAAAGGGATTCACGGAGACGGAGAGCCACCTGAACGAGTGGAATTATCTTCCCGGGAATTCATGGGAGCCGATCGGCAAGTCGGCAACCCCGACGGCCCGCCAGCGTCATTACGAGGCCATGGCGGGCGCACCGGGAGCCGCGTTCATCGCCGCTTCCTTGCTCGAGCTGCAGGACGCGCCCATCGATGTCTGCAATCTCTTCCATGGCGAACTGGGGGCGTTCGGGATCTTCAACGAGCACGGCGTGCCGCAGAAGGCCTACCAGGCGTTGCGCGCCTTTCAGGGCCTCGTCGAAACGCCGCGCCGAGTGGAGACTCAGGGCGCGGTGCCGGGAAGACTGGCGTTCGCTGCGGGCCTCAGTGCGGATGAACGCACGGCGACGATGCTGGTGGTGAATCACTCCGACCCGCGTCCGGAGGTGGTGTTGAATTGGAAGGGCTTCGCCTGGACGGGGGGCGTGACGGCGGAGATCCGCATCGTCGACGCCACCCGCGACTACTCCGTTTCACACGCGGAAACGTTCGCGGGCGAGGCGGCATCCCTGCGACTGACGTTGAAGGCGCCGGCGCTGGCGGTGATCCGCCTGCGTCCGACCGAGGGAGCAACGGCGAGGACGAGACTGTCGGTCAGTTCGCCAGCGAACCGGTTGGTCTTCCAGCGCGGCCTTGATGGGGCCGCGACGATTCCGGTCGCCGGCCGTTGCGCGTGGCCCGGAGCGTTGATTGAGGCGCGGATCGTGGACGTCGCTTCCGGCAAGGCGGGCGATTGGACGACGCTGGGAGCCGTGCAGTCGGATTTCACCTATCGAGGTCGGATCACCGTCGCGGCGGGCTGGTACACGCTGGAGGTCCGCGCTCGGGGAAGTGGGAACTCGGCTGAGGCGATGGTCGAGCGTGTGGGCGTGGGGGAGGTCTTCCTGGTCGTGGGCCATTCGGTCGCGCATGGCGGTTCCATCAACCTTCCGGGAGCGCTGGACGATCGCGTGAATACCATCGCGCTGCCGGCTGGGGATCGCGAGTTCCAGCGCCGCTACCAGTCATCGGGCGACTCGGGTTTCCTGCCGGAAGCAGTTGGGCGCCATTTTGGTTCGGAGGTCTCACCCGCTCCCGCTGGAATCGGCACCTATTTCTGGGCCGCCTTCGCAGAACACGTCGCGCAGGCGCAAGACGTGCCGGTGCTGCTGCTGAACGCGGCCTTCGGCGGCACCAGTTTGGAGCACTGGGCGAAGTCGGCGCGGGGCGAGCGCTTTGAGCACTCATTTGTGAACTCGGCGATTCGCATGCCGTACGTCCGGCTGGAACACGCGCTGACGAAGTACGGAGCGGTCACCGGTCTGCGCGCGATCCTGGCCGACCACGGACAGAACGATTGGCCTGAGAAAGACGAAGACAAGATCGTCGCAAACTACCGGGTGTGGATCGATCAGGCGCGGCGGGACACCGGATTCACCAACCTGGCGGTGGTCGTCAACCGGCAGTCGCCTCCCGGTGGTTCGGGCCACATCCGTCGCGTGCAGGAGCGCCTGATTCGCGACTACCCGAACTGCTTCCCTGGCGCGGACTACGACACGCTGGCGGTGGAGGACACCACCGACCGGATCCACCTCAGCGAATCCGGTGCTCGCAAGGCCGCGCGTCTGTGGGCGGAGGCATTGAACACGGGTTTCTTCCGCGCCGCGGCTCCGTGGCTGCCGAACCATCAGGGAAACGCGGACGGATCGGGACGCATCCGTTCGACGAGGAACCAGTAGGCCCAACGCGAGTAGAAATCTTCTCCCGCACCCGCACGCGCGGCGGCACCCGCGCCGGAGCCGTCGATCAAGCGGGCGCGGAGCTCGGCGAGTTGACGGGTGGGGACCGGATCGAAGGTGCGGGGGCCGGACTGCCGCACACGGGCGATCGCCTCGGCGAGTTCGGGCAGCCAGGAAGGGGCCGGTCCGGGTGCCAGCAGCGGTCGCGAAAGCCGGACTCCGTCGTCCACCGAAGCGACCGGCGCGGGGCGCGCATCCGGAGTGAGGCGCGCGCGGCGCAGGCTCGAGCCGTGCCGGATCCAGCCGTTGAGCGGAAGGCCGGAGCGTGCATTCCAGAAACGTGCGTGTCCGGTGTCGTCGCCGGTCAGCACCTGTTCCCCATCAGCGCTGAATTCGCCGTACCAGACGCCGCCGGGATGTTCCATGGGTTCCCCCAAGGGTTGTCTGGTCGCCACGTCCCAGATTCTCGCCGTGTGATCGCCGCTGCCCGTGATCACCTGCCGGGCTCCAGGACCGAAGCGGGCCTGGTAAACCGGCTTCGAATGTCGCAGCTCGGCGATGAGTCGGCCCGTTTCGACCTCCCGGAGGCGCGCAGTCCGATCGCTGGACGCCGTCACCAGCAGGCGCCCGTCCTCGCTGAAGTGCGCGGTCCAGACGACGCCCTCATGACGGTCTGCGACGTCACATCGTACCGCGCGGGGCGGGGTGCGGAGGGTGGAAGTTGAGGTCATCGAGTCGACAGGCAGTTCCCAGAGCGCGACCAGACCCGAAGTTGTCACCACGGCGAGACGCCGGTTGTCAGGACTGAAATGCGCGGCGACCACCGACGTCTCGTTGGTGAGAGGCGGCATCGCCAACAATCCAGTGTCCACCTGGTGGACGAGGACGACGTCGCGTTCGGCGACGGAAGCCGCGTAGCGCTTGCCATCGGGTGAAAGCGCCACATGTCCGAGGATGGGAGGGAGCGGTTGCATCCGGGATCGCACCGCGCCGGACTCCGGGTCCCACGCGACCACCCCGGATTCGGTGGACGTGGCCACCAGCGTTTGGCCATCTGCGGAGAGGTCGAGGTCCCGGACGCGGCCAGGCATGGGCAAGGCCAGGCTTGGCAGGTTGGAATCGGTGGTGAACCGGCTGACCACGCCGTCCCCGGACATGACGAACTATCGTCCGTCCGGACCGAAGCGCGCACCACCGACGACCGTGCCTGGGCGTTGAACCACGGGACGGGGTGTGCGCAACGCGATGCTCCGGAACTGCACGGTCTTCTCGGAAGCGATGGCAATCCAATCCACCCGCCCGAGGTAGCCTCGGCGACGCCAATGACGGCGCCGGCGAGTTCGATGGGTTCGATGATGCGCGTTCCAGTTTCGAGCGCGTGGCAGTTCAGAAGTCCGGACCGAGCCCGGACGAGTGCCAGCGACGATC
>CAZYJB010000029.1:0-7059 GCA_964647675.1 uncultured Verrucomicrobiota bacterium
GTTCGTCGACGGCGGGGAGTTCGTCGTGCGGGTGGACGTTCCCGTCGACTCGGAGGCGGGTGACTGGCGCGCCGAGGTGAGTGAGGACCTGGTAGCGTGGAGGGGCTTGGATCCCAGCGCGGCGCAGGAGGTGGGATTGCCGGATGGGCGGCGCGTCGCGGAATGGCGGTTGCCGGCCGGAGCGGGCTCCCTGTTTCTCAGGATTCGTGAGGACTAGCCCGCGAGAGCGCGAAGGCCCGTGACGAGGCGGCCCAACGCTTCCACCGCCGTGTCCGGCGCGAGGGTGCCGTAGGCAATGCGAAGATGGCCCGCGCCGCCTAAGCCGAATGCCGTGCCCGGAATCACCGCGACGCGGTGCTCGGCGATCAGTCGGCGGGTCAGCTCGATCGGGCAGCCGCCGTGGCGCAGGCGCAGGAACGCATAGAACGCTCCGTCCAAAGGGCTGACTTCGGCGAGGTCTGCGAGCGGAGAGAGCCCCCGAAGGACCGCGTTGCGAACGTGCTCGAGTTCCGTGACCCGTGCATTCAGCCAGGCTTCGCCGGCCCGCAGGCAGCCGAGCGCCGCGAGCTGGGAGACCACGGGCGGGCAGATGAGAACCGTGTCCTGAACCTTCCGGAGTGCCACGTGAAGGCTTTTGGGAAAGAGCGCGCAGCCGATCCGCCAGCTCGCGATGCCATAGGCTTTGGAGAACGAGAACAGGCTGATGGTGTGGTCGGCCGCGCCGGGAGAGGCCCCCGGCGAGACATGCCGGTGCGGGGCATATACGAAGGGCGCGTAAGTTTCGTCGCTGACATGGAACACGCCACGCCGCGCGCAGAGGTCGTTGATGGCGCGCAGCAAAGGCGCCGGATACACCGCGCCGGTGGGGTTGTTGGGAGAGACGGTGACGATCGCGCGGGTATGTGGCGTGAGGGAGCGCTCGAGCGCTTCGAAATCGGGGTGATGCCGCGCATCACAAGGAATCGGGACGGCGTGCACGTGCGCGAGGGTCAACGCCATCTCCTGATTGAAGTAATACGGCAACGGCAGCAGGACCTCGTCGCCGGGATCACAGATCGCAAGGATGACTTGGAGAAACGCGGCGTTGGCGCCCGCGGTCACCATCAGGGCGCGATCCACGGTGATCTCGGGGCCGTGACGCTCGCGCAGGCGCGTCGTGAGGGTTTCCCGCAGTTCCGGCAGGCCGTCGACGGACTGATAGCGGTGCAGGTGCGGCTCATGCGCCAGCCGTTCGACTTCGCGCGCCGCCTCCGCCGGCGGTGCATAGCCCGCGACCCCTTGACCAAGGGAAAGCGTTCCCGGATGGGCGCAGATCCAGTCGGCGACCTGCGCAATGATCGGCGACTGGACGCGATCGACACGCTGGGACGTCGCACGCACGGCGCAGGGAAGCATCGTGCGCCCGCGAATGGCAAGGCGTGTGGCGGCGGGTCCGGGAGCCTTCCGGGTCCCATGGCAGGTGGGATGGAAGAATTCAGGGCCGCGGAGCGTGGGGGATTGCAGTACCCGATGAACGCGCCTGCGCGCCAGAATCCGAATGGATTTCCTGCTACTTCAAGGTTCCGGCCGGGCGACGAAACCGGGACGAGTCCTTGATTCTTGCGGATTCGACCCCCTATGCTCGCGAGCGTTCCCCTTGGCCGATTCTGATTCCGAAAGTGTTGCGGCGTCCCTGCCGTGCTGCGGATACCGGCTTCCCGCACGGGCTCGTCCGTGGACACGGGGGCTGGCTGCACGCGGTGGGGTGTCGGAGCCGGGGTCGGGGCGAAGGGGGTGAGCCATTCGATCGACACCTATGCGAGCATCCAAGATTTTTCGGCCCAGGTTGGGCGCGGTGTGCGGGTTCCTGCTGGCCGTGATGGCCGGGCAGGGCGTGTATGCGGCGGCCCCGGCGACTCCCCAGGGAGTGGTGCGGGCCAAGGCCTATCGGAACCTTGGCGGTACGGCCATCAACGACCTGACGGCCAACGCGAAATTCCCGAACAGCCCGGACGCCGTTTTCTACTATCCCTATTTTGAGTTCAACGCGACGTCGGACGGCGCGGGAGGGTATGACATCGCGACACCGGCGAACAACGCGTTCGGGGACAACTACGGGGCGCAGATGCAGGGGTATTTCTATCCCCCGACGACCGGCGACTACGTGTTCTTCCTGTCCGCCGACGACAACGCAAACCTCTATCTGTCGACGGACGAGGATCCGTCGAACCGAAAGCTGATCGCGCAGGAGGCCGGGTGGAGCAATGCGCGGAGCTGGGACACGATCGGCGGCGCGCCGAGCACGGTGGAGGCGAAGAAGTCCTCGACGTTCGCGGCAACGGAATGGGCGACGAAGGGGCCGGAGGGTGGCGCGAAGATCACGCTCACGGCCGGACGGGCCTATTATATCGAGGCCTTGGTCAAGGAGGGTGGAGGCGGTGACAACCTCGCGGTGGCCGTGGCGGATCCGAATGGAGCGATCGACGCGACGCTGCCGATTCCGGGGACGTACCTGTCGCCATTCGGGGTTCCGACGTCGGTGGCCATTCTTTCGCAACCGGTGAGCGTGACGCGCCTGGCCGGGAGCAGTGTGAGCTTCTCGATCGGACTGGACGTGCCTCCGGGGGTGACGCTGACGGGCGTCGAGTGGACAAAGAACGGGACCGTGATCCCGGGGGCGACCGGGACGACGGCGACGTTCGTCGCTGCGGCCACGGACGACAGCGCGAAGATCAAGGCCAGGGTCACCACGTCGGCGGGGACGCTCGACAGCAGCGAAGCGACCCTCCGGGTGGCGGCGCTGACCAGCGCCTTCGTGGCGGGCGTCGCGAAGTTTGAAGCCTACACCGGCATCACCGGCACCGCGGTGGACGGCCTGACGACCGATCCGAAGTATCCGGCGTCACCGGACGAGACGCGCCTGCTGCCCTCGCTCAGCACGCCGAACGGGTACGCGGATAACTATGGAGCGCGAGTGAGCGGGTTCCTGATTCCGCCGGAGTCCGCGGACTTCAATTTCTTCCTGAGCAGCGACGACGCGTCGCAGCTATGGATCAGCACGGACGCCACAGCGGCGAACCTCGCCATGGTGGCGGAGGAAACGGGATGCTGCGCGGCGTTCATGGAGCCCGAGACCGGGGATCCGGCCACGACGGCGACGCCCATTGCGATGGTGGCCGGACGCCAGTACTACTTCGAAGCGCTGGTGAAAGAGGGTGGCGGCGGGGATTTCCTGATGGTGGCGGCGCGCAAGGTGGGTGACCCGACGCCGGCGGCGAGTCTGCAGCCGCTTTCGGGGGCGTGGATCGGCGCGAATGCGAAGCCGAGCCTCGGCACGCCCGAGATCACGGTGCAGCCGACGGCGCCCGCGCAGACGATTCAAGGCACCGCGCTCACGCTGACCGTGGACGGACTGGTGACGCCGGCCGGGTTCAACTTCCCCCTGTTCGTGCAGTGGGAAAGGAACGGGGCGGCGGTTCCCGGTGCGACCGGGAAGAGCCTCGAGATCGCGAACATCCGTGTGGACCAGGGCGGCACGTACCGCGCGATGCTGTCCGCCCCGAGCGGCGAGACGGTGACCAGCTCCGAAGTGACGGTGAACGTGGTCGCGGACACCTTCGCGCCGAAGGTGACCAAGGTGAAGGCGAGCTCGGTGCAGAACATGATCGTGACCTTCGACGAGCCGCTGGACAAAGCCTCGGCGGAGACCGCGTCGAACTATGCGCTGTCGGATGGTGTGACCGTGACCGCGGCGACCATGAGCGGGAACTCGGTGCTGCTGGTGACCAGCGGACTGACGGTGAAGAAGTCGTACGTGCTGACGGTGGGCGGGGTGAAGGACCTGTTCGGCAATGCCCTGCCAGCCGGCACCACCTTCGCCTTCACGGCGAACGTGATCACCTACGCCGACGTGATTCTGGCGGACAAGCCGATCGGCTTCTACCGGTTCGAGGAAACCTCAGGGCAGGTCACCAAGAACCTTGGCACCTTGGGAGCGGTGGCGGACGGCCTCTACAAGCAGGGTGGCGGCGAGGCGGACTCGGTGCCGGTGAACGCGGCGGTCGCGGCAGGACCACGCCCCGGCGGCTTCCTTGGGTTCGACCCGGCGAACATGGCCGTGGAGATGAAAGGCGCCGAGACCCAGCTCTGGGTGGACACGCAGCAACAGATGCTCAACGGGCTCGCCGCGTTCACGCTGGAGTACTGGGTGAAGCCGGCGAATCGGGTCGCGGATCCGACCGCCTTTGGTAATCGCATCGGCCTGGTCGGACAGAACGACGCGGTCGAGTACGGGTTCATCAATCCGAACACGATCCAAATCTGGTCCTCGGGCGGAGGCGCCCTCGACACCACCTACACCTTCCCGGACAACGAGTGGCACCACATCGCCACCATCGCGGACGGCCGAACCATCAAGAACTACTTCGATGGAAAGCTGGTTGGGACAGGGGGCACGACCACGGCGAACTACGGATCGTCGACCTTCAACGTGCACATCGGCGGCGGCGGTGTGTATGACGCGACCGGCAACTTCTTCACCGGCCAGTTCGACGAGGTCGCGATCTTCAACAGGGCGATCTCGGCGGAGCGCGTCGCGGCCCACTACAAGGCGGGCAAGGAGGGTGGCGAGGCGGCCGACGACGGCGGGTTGGTGAGCCTGAAGATCGCCTGGGTGAGTTTCCATCCGGGGGAAGGCACGCCCGCGGCCGATGCGGCCACGGCCGGAATGACGGAGGCGACCGATGCGCAGTACACCAAGGTGTTGACCGCAGCCGGGCATCAGGTGACGCGGTTTGTGACCACGGGCAATCCGAACGTCGCGACGTTGAACACCTTCGACCTCGTGATCATCAGCCGGTCCGCGCCGAGCGGCGATTACCAGGATCCCCCGGAGACGCTGGCCTGGAACGGGCTGACGACGCCGACAATGATCCTCGGCGGCTACATCATGCGGAACAGCCGCCTCGGCTACACTTCGGGTGCGACCATTCCGGACACGGCGAGCCCGATCAAACTGTCGGTCAAGGACGCGGCGCATCCGATCTTCTCGGGCGTGGCGCTCGGTGTCGGCGCGGTGACGGTGAACGACTTCGCCGGCATCGTCACCTTCAACGACGTTGTGCAGCGCGGTATCTCTGTGAACACCGACCCGTTGGCGGGCGGCGGCAAGGTGCTGGCGACTGCCTACGCCGAAGGCGACCCCGCGCACAACGGCACGATCATCGCCGAATGGGAGGCGGGCGCGAAGATGGGCAACGCCGCCGGGGACACCCTGGGCGGACCCCGCCTCGTCTTCCTGACCGGCAGCCGCGAGGCGAGCGGGGCCACCAGCCAGATCGCGGGCATCTACGACCTGACCGACGACGGCGCCACGATGTTCCTGAATGCGGTCAAGTACCTGGGCAAGCCCGTGGCGACAGCGCCGACCGTGTCGATCACCCGCGATGCCACCGGCGTGAAGGCAACTTACACCGGCACGTTGCAGCAGGCCGATGCGGTGGTCGGTCCCTGGACCGATGTGGCCGGCGCGTCGAGCCCGTACACGGTGCCGAACACCGGCGCGCAGAAGTTCCTGCGCTCCAAGCAGTGATTGAAGCGGGGTGGCGGGCGCCTCAGGGCACTCGCCACCCGTGAGTCGATCGAGTTCCATCGCAACGCGAACTGGGAGCCAGGCGAAAGCCTGGCTCCCAGTTTCCCTTTCGAGCGGGTTCCTAGAGCACAGGCGCATCCTCGCAATCGCGGGGATTGGCTCTTCGCTTGTGAAAATCCTAGGTCCGGCTTATCAAGCCCCGCCGTTCTCATGCAGCCTGCCACCCAGGAAACTGCCGGAGCCCGACAGACGCGGTTTGTCACCACGCGATGGTCGCAGATTCATTTGGCTGGGTATGGATCGGAAGAGGAAGCGGCCGAGGCGTTGAATTCATTGTGCCAGGCCTATTGGGGCCCGCTCTATGCCTTCACCTGCCGCTTGGGCCATGACTCGCACCAAGCCAAGGATTTCGTGCAGGCCTTTCTTCTGCACTTCATCGAGCACGGATACCTGCGAGCCGCCGACCGTGCGCGGGGGCGGTTTCGCACCTTTCTCCTGACGAGCTTCAGGCACTATCTGGCCCATGAATGGGAGAAGACTCGGACTCTCAAACGGGGAGGGGGCTTCGAGATCATTACCTGGGAGGAACATCATGCCGCGCTGGATTCGCGCCTGCACTCGTCGCCCGGTGTCACCCCCGAATTCCAGTTCGATCACGAATGGGCACTGACGCTTCTGGGGAGAGCGTTCCAGCGACTCGAAGCCGAACATGCTGCGGCTGACCGGCAGAGATCCTGGGAGATCCTTGGACGCTTCCTCCACCAGGAAGCCAGCACGGGGGATTACGAACGGGCGGCGGCCGAGCTCGGATGTGCCCATCGGACGGTGAAGTTGTCGGTGCACCGTCTGCGAAGAAGACTCGGCCGCTTCGTGCGTGAAGAGGTCCGTGAGACCGTCGTCAGCGAGGCCGATGCGGCGGACGAGCTCGACTATCTCATGGGCTTGATCTCCGGATGACTCCCATCCCTTACCCGCTTTCTTCGAGTGGATCCGTTTGGCTCGTGTCCTCGCTGTGGTCGTCCGCCCTCCGGCGGCCCATGGCAGGGCGTGTGTCCGTCCTGCCTCGTTCGTGTCTCTCTGGGCAAGTCGTCTCGGCGCCATCCGCGGCGGTCGGTGCGCCCGCGCACGGTCGAAGGGTCGGATCCGCCCGCCCTGCCGGCGCGACGATCTCTGGGTGACTTCGAGTTGATCTCGGAGGTCGCGAGGGGTGGCTCGGCCGTGGTGTGGCGCGCCAAGCAGGTGAGTGTGGACCGCATGGTCGCCCTGAAACTTCTACGGGCACCGGATCTGACCCATCACCCAGCACGGGAGCGGTTTCGCCTCGAAGCCGCTGCGGCATCGGCCTTGCGCCATCCCCACATTATAACGCTCCACGACTTCGGGGAGACCGAGGGCCAGCCGTGGATCGCGATGGAGTTCGTCGAGGGGCACTCCCTGGCGGAGTCGATTCGCGGGCGCCCGGTCGCGGCGCGACGCGCTGCGCTCCTGAT